>JACMKH010000285.1 GCA_014380205.1 Sphingomonadaceae bacterium | reverse complement strand
GTTCGTCCCGGTCACCGCGACCACTGTCTCCGGAAAGGGTGCGAAGAATTTGGCGGCGAGCTTCGCGAAGGCCAGCCGTGGCTCGGGGGCGGGGATATGCACCGCGCTGTCGGGCTTCGCCTCGGGCCGCGCGACCACCGCGACCGCCCCCGCCTTGACCGCGTCGCCGATGAAATCCTCGCCGTTGAAGCGCGCGCCCCGAAACGCGCCGAACACCGTCCCCGGCGCGACCTTGCGATGATCGATCGCGAACCCCGTCACGACCGGGTCGACGGACGAATCCGCCCCGTCGCCGAGAAGCGTTCCGAGCCGCATCAGCGTTCGGACCTGGGATGCCAGAGCATCTCGCGCAGATATTCGGTGTCGACGTCGCGGTCCTCGCTCGGCATCACGCCGAGCAGCGGGCCGATCCGCGCGACCACCGATCGTACCACCGGCGCGGCGGTCCATCCCGCCGTGCGCCCACCACCGGTCGCGGCGTCGCCGCGCGGGCGATCCATCATCACGACCACGACATATTGGGGGTCGTCCATCGGAAAGGCCGAGGCGAAGGTCGAGACGAGGTCGTTCTCGCGATAGCCGCCCGCGCCGGGAATCTCGGCGGTTCCCGTCTTGCCGCCGACGCGGAAGCCCTCGGCGTCGGCATTGCGGCCGGTGCCCTCGAGCACGATCAGGCGGAGCAGCGCGCGCATGTGATCGCTCGTCCGCCGGCTGAACACACGCTCGCCCGGTGGGATGTCACCGGACGCGCGCTTGAGGATGGTCATCGGCCGGTAGAGCCCGCCGTTGACCAGCGTCGCATAGGCGCTGGCCAGATGCAGCGGGGTCACCGCGATGCCGTGCCCGAAGCCCGTCGTCATGACCGTCGTCCGCGCCCAGTAATCGGGCCAGAGCGGTGCGCTGTTGCCCGCCATCTCGAACGCGACCGGCTCGTCGAAATGGAGCCGGCGGAACAGCCGCTGCATCCGCTCGGGGCCCATCTCGTCGGCGATCCGCGCGGTCGCGATGTTCGACGAATGGACGAGAAGCTCGGGGACATTGAGGTAGCGCCGCTGCGCATGGTCATCGCGAATCGTGAAGCCGCCGACCTGGAGCGGCGCCTCGGCGTTATAGCGCCGATCGAGCGATGCGACGACACCCTCCTCGATCGCGCCGGCCACCGTGATCGGCTTGAAGGTCGAGCCGAGCTCATAGACGTCGACGCGCGCGCGATCGCGCCGCGCCGCCTCGCTGGTGCGCGTCGGCGCATTGGGATCGAAATTGGGCAGCGAGGCGAGCGCGATCAGCTCGCCGGTGTGGACGTCGAGCACGATGCCGACCGCGCCCATCGCGCTCTGGCGGCGCATCGCGTCGGCGAGCTCGGTCTGCAGCGCACCCTGGACGCGGCTGTCGATCGACAGCGCGACAGGCTCGCCGCGCCGCGCGGGGTCGGAGAGACGGGCGTCGAGCGCGAACTCGAGCCCGCTGCTCCCGCGCCCCGAGCGGTTGACCCAGCCGAGCGCGTGCGGCGCGAGGTTGACCTGCGGATAGAGCCGCTCGGGCTCGCGCAGGAACTCGATCGCGGGCTCGCCGAGCGCGTTGACCTGGCTGACCAGCTCGGGGAGCGCCTGATGGCGCAGATAGACGAAGCGGCGCCCCGAGGCGAGGATCGCGCGATACTGGCCGGCGGACCGCTCGGGCAGCAGCGCGGCGAGGCGCGGCGCGAGTTCGTCGGGGTCGTTGAGCAGACGGTTGGGGTGGACCGCGATCGTCCAGCCGTCGATCGTCCGCGCGAGCACGACGCCGTTGCGGTCGACGATATCGGCGCGCGGCGGCAGGAGCCCGGCGAACGCGTCGCCATTGCCCCGGCCGGATCTGTCCTCCAGCACCGCGAGCATCAACAGCCGCAGCAGCACCACGGCGATCAGCGCACCGAACAGGAACAATCCGACG
>JACMKH010000284.1 GCA_014380205.1 Sphingomonadaceae bacterium | reverse complement strand
TCGCCGCCGAGGTGGGGGCGGCCGCCGAAGATCCCGATCTGGGGGCGAAGACCGAAGCGTTTCGCGAATCTCTCGCAGCGGCGCGTGAACGCGCGGGAGGCTGGACGCTCGACGAGGACGGGTTCGCGCCCGCGGCCGAGGGGATGGCGCGGATCTACGGCGAGGGGCGCGCGTTCGCGGGGTCGCTCGCTCCCGGCGCGACCGACGAAGCGTTTCACGAATGGCGCAAGCGGGTCAAATATCACTGGCAGCACGCGCGGCTGCTCAAGCTGATGCAGCCCGAGGCGATCGAGCCGCACGCGGCGGCGGCGGGCGCGCTCGCCGCGCTGCTCGGCGAGCATCACGATTTGGCGGTGCTCCGTGCGCATCTCGCCGACGCGCCCGAGGGCTATGCGCGCGCCGATGCGCTGCTCGTCGTCGAGGCGCTGATCGAGCGGCGGCGCATCGCGTGCGAAGACGAGATTTTTGAGGGGGCGGGTGCGCTGTTCAAGGAGAAGCCGGGGGCGCTCGCGCGGCGCTGGTCGGGGTATTGGGAGGCGTGGCGCGCCGCGCCCCTCGCCGAGGCGGCGTAAGCGGCGGGGATTGCGCTACAGGATTTCGCTGACGCGCTCCTTGGGACGGCAGAGGCGGACGCCTTTTTCGGTCTCGACCAGCGGGCGTTCGATGAGGATGGGGTCGGCGATCATGGCATCGAGCACGGCCTCGTCGCTGACGTGATCGAGATCGAAGTCGCTCGCGAGCGGCTCCTTGCGGCGGAGGCCCTCATGCGGGGTGAGGCCGGCGCGGGCGTAGAGCGCGGCGAGGGTTTCGCGGGAGGGCGGATGCTTGAGATATTCGACGATCTCGATTTCGACCCCGGGCGTCTCGCGGAGGATTGCGAGCGTGTTGCGCGAGGTGCCGCATTTGGGGTTGTGGTAGATGGTGGCTTTCATCGCGGCGCCTCCAGCCTTTCGAGGATCGCGAGCGCCTCGCGGCGGCGCTCCCAGGGGACGAACAGATGATCGTGGTGATAGGCCGCGACGACGTTCGCGGCTATCCCGGCCTCGGCGAGCGCGGTCGCGATCGCGGCGGTGATCCCGGTCGCGTCGAGATCGGTTGCGAGCGCGATCGTGATCAGGGCCCAGCCGGGCTTGTGGGGCAGGCCGGCGTCGGCGAGCTGGGCGGCGGGGGCGATGATCGTCCGGCCTTCGGATTCGGCGAAGGTGGCGATGGGCTCGATCGCGGCGGGGAGCGGCGCGCCGGGGGCGAGGGTCGCGAAGCCGTATTCCAAGTCGCCGAGGATCGGCCGGAGCCAGGTCATTCGGCGGCGGCGGGCGCCTCGGGCTGGCGCGCGAGCCATTCCTCGAGCCATTTGATCGTGTATTCGCCCGCGAGGAACTCGGGGTCGGCGAGCAGCGCCTGGTGGAGGGGGATGGTATTCTTCACCCCGTCGATCACCATCTCCTCGAGCGCGCGACGGAGGCGCATCAGGCAGCGCTCGCGGTTCGAGCCGTAGACGATCAGCTTGGCGACCATCGAATCATAATAGGGCGGAACGACATAGCCGCTGTAGAGCCCGCTATCGACGCGGACGTGCATCCCGCCGGCCGGATGATAGTGGGTGACCTTGCCCGGCGAGGGGGCGAAGCTGCGCGGATCCTCGGCGTTGATCCGGCATTCGATCGCGTGGCCGTGGAATCGGACCTCTTCCTGCTTGCACGACAGCGGATGGCCGTCGGCGATCATGATTTGCTCGCGGACGAGATCGATCCCGGTGACCATCTCGGTGACGGGATGCTCGACCTGGAGCCGCGTGTTCATCTCGATGAAGTAGAATTCGCCGTTCTCGTAGAGGAACTCGATCGTCCCCGCGCCACGATAGCCCCTGTCGGCCATCGCTTTCGCGACGATCCCGCCCATATGGTCGCGCTGCTCGACGGTGATCGCGGGGGAGGGGGCCTCCTCGAGCACCTTCTGGTGGCGGCGCTGGAGCGAGCAGTCGCGCTCGCCGAGGTGGATCGCCTCGCCCCTGCCGTCGCCGAAAATCTGGAACTCGATGTGGCGCGGGTTGCCGAGATATTTCTCGAGATAGACGGTGTCGTCGCCGAACGCCGATTTGGCCTCGGCGCGCGCCTGGCTCATCAAGGTCGCGAGACTGTCGGCCTCGCGGACGAGCTTCATGCCGCGCCCGCCGCCGCCCGAGCGCGCCTTGACCATCACCGGATAGCCGATGGTTTCCGCGATGCGCAGCGCCTCCTCGGCATCCTCGACCGCGCCGTCCGAGCCGGGGACGAGCGGCAGGCCGAGCGCGCCCGCGGTGCGCTTGGCCTCGACCTTGTCGCCCATGATGCCGATATGCTCGGGCTTGGGGCCGATCCAGATGATCTTGTGGTCCTCGACGATGGTCGCGAATTTCTCGTTTTCGGAGAGGAAGCCGTAGCCGGGGTGGATCGCGTCGGCGTGGCTGATCTCGGCGGCCGAGATGATCGCAGGGATGTTGAGATAGCTTTGCGCGGCGGGCGGGGGGCCGATGCAGATCGCCTCGTCGGCGAGGCGGACGTGCTTGGCCTCGGCGTCGGCGGTGGAGTGCACCGCTACCGTCTTGATCCCCATCTCGTGGCACGCGCGGTGGATGCGCAGCGCGATCTCGCCGCGGTTCGCGATGAGGATTTTTTCGATCGGCACTATAGCTTCCTAGACCGGTGCGGGTTCGACGGCAGTCGAACACATCACTCAACAACCGCGAGCGGCTGATCGAACTCGACCGGCTGGCCGTCCTGGACGAGGATAGCGCTCACCTTGCCCGCGCGCGGCGACTCGATCGGGTTCATCACCTTCATCGCCTCGATGATGATCAGCGTGTCGCCCGCCGCGACGGTGTCGCCGACATTGACGAAGGCGACGGCGTCGGGCTCGGGCGAAAGATAGGCGGTGCCGACCATCGGCGACTTGACCGTGCCGGGGTGGTCGCCGGGGAGCGCGGGGGGCGCGGCGGCGGGCATTGGAGCATTCTGCGCCTTGCTGCTTTCAGCACGGCCGGTGCGCACGCGCATGCCGTCGCGCTCGATCTCGATTTCGGTCAGACCCGTTTCTTCGAGCAGCTTGGCGAGCT
>JACMKH010000283.1 GCA_014380205.1 Sphingomonadaceae bacterium | reverse complement strand
CGCCGGATTACGGCAGCAACGATTCCTACTTCAAGACCGACAGCCACCGCAACCCGCACACCGGGGGCACGACCTGGGCGGCGGGGGTGACGGCGATCGCCGCGGGCGCGCTCTCCAATCCCGACGCCGACAATCTCGAACGGATGATCGCGCTCGGGCGGCCCGTGACGATGCGGCTGACGCTCACTCCGCGCAACATCGGCCAGCAGGAATCGGGCAATGTCATCGCCGAGGTGCCCGGAAGCGATCGCGACGCGGGCATGGTGATCATCGCCTGCCATCTCGACAGCTGGGACTTGGCGACGGGCGCTTTCGATGACGCCTCGGGATGTGGGATCATCGCCGCCGCCGCGCATCGCTTCCTCGCGCGCGGCATGCGCCCGCGCCGGACGATCCGGCTGCTCTGGGCGGGGGCCGAGGAGGTCGGGGTGTTCGGCGGCAAGGCCTATTTCGAGGCGCATGGCGCGGCGGGGCATGCGCTCGCCGCCGAATCGGACTTCGGCGCGGACCGGGTGTGGCGTTTTCAGAGCGGGCTTCCCGCGGACGCGGCGGCCGATGTCGACCGGCTCGCGCTGCTACTCGCCCCGCTCGGCATCGCGCGCAGCAGCCTGCCAGCGAGCGGGGGCGCCGATGTCGAGGATCTGGTCAAGGCGGGCGTCCCCGCGATCGATCTCGCCCAGGACGGGACGCGATACTTCGACTTGCACCACACCCCCGACGACACGCTCGACAAGGTCGACCCCGCGCAGCTTCGCCAGAATGTCGCGGCCTGGGTGACGATGCTCGGCGTGATGGCGAACAGCGAGGCCGAGCTCGGGCCTCAGGCGCCGACGAGCGACTGAGCCGGGCCGACGGGGGTGCGCAATCCGGGCAGAACCGCACGTCGCTCGAGCATCGTCGCGGGGGTCGCGATCGCCTGCGGCGTTGCCGCCATCCTGTTCTTCGATGTCGAGTCGCAGTCCGTCATCCCCATCCTGGTCATGTCGACCTCCTTCACCATCGCGCTGTTCGCCTTGGGTGTGCTGGGCCACGCGCTGGTGGCCGCGCGCCGCCTGCGGAGGCTGCGAGCCGGAGAGGGGCTTATCGCGCGCTGGCGGCTGACGCCCGATGAGTGGCGCGCCTTCGTCTATTGGGACCAGCAGCGCAACGCCGACGATCGCGCCCACATGAACACGCTCACCATGCGCCAGCGCATGCCGAAGGAGGGAATCGAAGTGTTCGTCGGCGAAAAGGAGCTCGCGGTCGACGGCTTCGTCCAGTCGATGCGCGTTGGCGGCTTCGCATCCTCGCTCGAGGGGATCGCATGGCTCGAGGGCGCGCCTTCGGTGATCGAATGCTGGCTCCGCGTGCCCTCGGGGCGGCATTCTACGATCGTCACAAGCCTGCGCTTCCCCGTCGCGGGCGACGCGCGAGCCGAAGGCATACGCGCCTATGATCACTTTCGGGGGTTCGCCGAGGCGGCTCAGGCGCGCACGTCGATCGCGATGCGCAATCCCAAACGCACGATCCAGGTTTGCCTCGGCCTGCTGGCGATCTGCGCGGCGGCGGCGATTTGGGGCTTCGCGAGCCGCCATGATGGCCAGTCGGTTGCCCCCCTGGTCGCCGCTGTCTGCGGCGTGATCATCGGAATGGCGTGCCTGCTGATGATCGCGATCGTGGCGCTGATGATGCCGCGCGAAGGCCGCCCGCCAGACTAGGTCCGCGCGATGCCCTCGACTGGCCGGCCAACGTTCTCGCCCGGGAAAAGCGCGCGCGCGACCTCGGCGGGGTCGCGGCCGTAGTGCTCGCCGAGCGCGCCCGAGACCAGCGCGTAGAGCGACATCGTCGGCCTGAGGTCGCGCTGCTCGATGAGCTGGCCCGAGGCGAGGCCAGGCCAGTCGGT
>JACMKH010000282.1 GCA_014380205.1 Sphingomonadaceae bacterium | reverse complement strand
CCGCGCGCGACGCGCCAGCTCGTGCTCGCCGGCGTGGCCGCGCCGGGCGGGGGGAGCGTGAGCTGGCTGTTCAGGCGCGCGGGGTAGTCGAGATGATCGTCACCCCGGACTTGATCCGGGGTCCAGGGCTCAGCACTCGGAACCAGCCGCCCTGGATTCCGGCTTTCGCCGGAATGACGAATGTGGGAGTGCCACCACACTCATGACCGACATCAACATCACCCGCGCCTTGCTCTCGGTCTCCGACAAGACCGGTCTAGTCGAGCTTGGCCGCGCCCTCGCGCGCCACGGCGTCGAGTTGGTCTCGACCGGCGGCACCGCGGCGGCGCTGCGGGAGGCGGGGCTCGAGGTCCGCGACGTCGCCGATCTCACCGGTTTTCCTGAGATGATGGACGGCCGCGTCAAGACGCTCCACCCCACGGTCCACGGCGGGCTGCTCGCGGCGCGCGACAATCCCCATCACGCCGCCGCGATGGCGGCGCACGGCATCGGCGCGATCGATCTCGTCGTGGTCAACCTCTATCCCTTCGTGGAGACGGTGATGCGCGGGGCCGAACGGTCCGAGATCATCGAGAACATCGATATCGGCGGCCCCGCGATGATCCGCTCGGCCGCCAAGAACCACGCGCACGTCGCGGTTATCACCGATCCCGCCGATTACGCCGAGCTCATCGCCGCGCTCGACGCGGCCGGGGGCTCGACGAGCCTCGATCTACGCAAACGCCTCGCCGCCAAAGCCTTTTCGGCGACGGCCGTCTATGACGCGATGATCAGCCAGTGGTTTGCCTTCGCTGATCGCCAGCAGCTCTTTCCCGACATGATGGCGATGATGGCCAATCGCGCCGAGGAGCTGCGCTATGGCGAGAACCCGCACCAGCGGGCGGCGCTCTATGTCCCCGCCGGCCCGCATGGACGCGGCGTCGCGCAGGCCGAGCGCGTCCAGGGCAAGGCGCTCAGCTACAACAATTTGAACGACGCCGACGCCGCGCTCGAGCTGGCCGGCGAATTCCGCGACGGGCCGCCGACGGTGGTGATCGTCAAGCACGCCAACCCCTGCGGCGTGGCGAGCGCGGAGACGCTGGTCGAGGCGTGGCGCGCGGCGCTCGCCTGCGACACGGTCTCGGCGTTCGGCGGGATCGTGGCGGTCAACCGCCCGCTCGACGCCGCGACCGCCGAGGCGATCGCCGAGATCTTCACCGAGGTCGTCGCCGCGCCCGACGCCGACGCCAAGGCGCGCGCGATCTTCGCGAGGAAGAAGAATCTGCGCCTGCTGCTTACCGGCGAGCTGCCCGATCCCGCGCGCGGCGGGCTCGCGGTCAAGTCGATCGCGGGCGGCTATCTCGTCCAGTCGCGCGACAACGGCCGCGTGGCGCGCGAGATGCTCAAGACCGTGACGCGTCGCGCGCCGACCGAGGCGGAGATCGCCGATTGCCTGTTCGCCTGGACCGTCGCCAAGCACGTCAGGTCGAACGCGATCGTCTACGCCAAGGACGGCGCGACCGCCGGGATCGGCGCGGGCCAGATGAACCGCCTCGAATCGGCGCGGATCGCGGCGTGGAAGGCGCGGGACGCCGCCGAAAAGGCGGGCTGGGGCGAACCGCGCACGATCGGCTCGTCGGTCGCCTCCGACGCCTTCTTCCCCTTCGCCGACGGGCTGTTAGCGGCGATCGAGGCGGGCGCGACCGCCGTGATCCAGCCCGGCGGCTCGATCCGCGACGAGGAGGTGATCGCGGCGGCCGACGAGGCGGGGATCGCGATGGTGTTCACCGGAATGCGTCACTTTCGGCACTGAGCCGCGCATCAGGTTCAGTGCGCCGCCCCCCAGCTGGGCCCCGTGCCGATATCGACGCCCAGCGGCACCGACAGCGCGACCATCGGCTCGGCCGCCGACGCCATGACGTCACGGATAACCTCCGACGCCACCTCGATGTCGCGTTCGGGAAGCTCGAACACCAGCTCGTCGTGGACCTGGAGCAGCATGCGCACCTCGTTTAGCCCCGCGTCCGCCAGCGCCGGCCCCATCCGGTTCATCGCGCGCTTGATGATGTCGGCGCTGGATCCCTGGATCGGCGCGTTGATCGCGGCGCGCTCCGCGCCCTGGCGCTCGTGCTGGACCTTCGAGCTCAGGCGGCTGAAGTGCGTCTTGCGGCCGAACAGCGTGGTGGTGAAGCCGCATTCGCGCGCGCCGCTCAGCGTTTCGGCGATATAGTTGCGGATGCCCGGGAAGCGCTCGAAATAGCGGTCGATCATCGCCTGCGCCTCGTCGGGCGTGATCTCGAGCCGGCCCGCGAGCCCCCAGCGCGAAATGCCGTAGAGGATCGCGAAGTTGATCGTCTTGGCGCGCCCGCGTGTGTCGCGGTCGACCACGCCGAACAGCTCTTGCGCGGTGAGGTTGTGGATGTCCTCGCCCTGCTCGAACGCTTGCCTCAGCTCGGGAACATTGGCCATGTGCGCGGCGAGGCGGAGCTCGATCTGGCTGTAGTCGGCGGCGAGGATCATGTTGCCCGGCTCGGCGACGAAGGCGTCGCGGATGCGGCGGCCGATCTCGGTGCGGATCGGGATGTTCTGGAGGTTGGGGTCGGTCGAGGCGAGCCGCCCGGTCTGGGCGCCGGTGAGCGAATAGCAGGTGTGGACGCGGCCCGTGCGCGGGCTGATCTGGGTTTGCAGCGAATCGGTGTAGGTCGATTTGAGTTTGGCGAGCTGGCGCCAGTCGAGCACCTTTCGCGCGATCGGCGCGCCCTGCGCGGCGAGCCGCTCGAGCTCGTTGACGTCGGTCGAATAGACCCCGGTCTTGCCCTTGCGACCGCCCTTGAGGCCCATCTTCTCGAACAATATGTCGCCGAGCTGCTTGGGGCTGCCGATCACGAAGGGCTGGGCGGCCATCTCGTGGATCTCGCCCTCGAGCCGCGCCATCTCGGTGGCGAACTCGCTCGAAAGTCGCGACAATTCCTCGCGGTCGACCTTGACGCCATGACGCTCCATTTGCGCGAGCACCGGCACGAGCGGGCGATCGACCGCCTCATAGACGCGCGTGCAGCGCTCGGGTGCGAGCCGCGGCTTGAGCCGCCGCCACAGCCGCAGCGTGACGTCGGCGTCCTCCGCCGCGTAGCGCGTCGCCTCGTCGAGCGCGATCTGGTTGAAGCTGCGCTGGTTCTTGCCCGTGCCGACGACATCCTTGAACGCGATGCAGCTGTGGTCGAGGTGCGTCGCGGCGAGCTCGTCCATGCCGTGGCCGTGGAGCCCCGCGTCGAGGTTGAAGCTGATCACGATCGTGTCGTCATAGGGCGCGATATCGATGCCGTGGCGCGACAGCATGTTCATGTCGAACTTGAGATTGTGCCCGATCTTGAGCACCGTGGGGTCCTCGAGCAGCGGCTTGAGGCGGGCGATCGCCGCCTCGATCGGGATCTGCTCGGGTGTTGCCTCGGCGAGCAGGTCGCCGCCGCCGTGGCCCACCGGGATGTAGCAGGCCTTGTTGGGCGCGGTCGCGAGGCTCACCCCGACGAGGCGGCAATGCATCTGGTCGATGCTGTCGGTCTCGGTGTCGACCGCGACGAGCCCGCCCGCCGTCGCCTCGGCGATCCAGCGGTCAAGCGCGTCGAGCGTGGTCACCGTCTCATAGGCCGAATGATCGCACGGCGGATCGTCGGGGAGCCGCGCCTCGGTCGCCGATTCGGGCACGGGAGCATCGGCGACCGCGCCGAGGCGAAGCAGTAGCGACTTGAAGCCGTGATGCTCGAGGAAGGCGCGCAACGGCGCCTCGGGAATCCCCTGCATCTCGAGCTCGTCGAGCGGATCGGGGAGCGGCACGTCGCAATCGAGCCGGACGAGCACGTGCGAAAGCCGCGCGTTCTCGGCATGCTCAATCAGATTGTCGCGCATCTTCGAGGGCTTCATGTCGGGCGCGGCGGCGAGCACGGCCTCGACGTCGCCGAACTCCTGGATCAGCTTGGCCGCCGTCTTGGGGCCGATGCCGGGGACGCCGGGGACATTGTCGACGCTGTCCCCCATCAGCGCGAGGACATCGCCGAGCTTGGCGGGGCCGACGCCGAACTTCTCGACGACGTGCTCCGCACCGAGCCGGCGATGGTTCATCGTGTCGAGCATGTCGAGGCTGCCGTCCTCGATCAGCTGCATGAGGTCCTTGTCCGAGGAAACGATCGTCACGCGCCAGCCCTGCGCCATCGCGGCCTTGGCGTAGGATGCGATCAGATCGTCGGCCTCATAGCCCTCGACATCGATGCACGGCAGCGAGAAGGCGCGCGTCGCGTCGCGGATCATCGGGAACTGGGGGACGAGGTCGTCGGGCGGGGGCGGGCGGTTGGCTTTGTACTGGTCGTAGAGGTCGTTGCGGAAGCTCGTCGAGCTCTTGTCGAGGATCACCGCGAGATGCGTCGGCCCGTCCTCCTTGTGGAGGTCGTCGGCGAGCTTCCAAAGCATCGTGGTGTAGCCGTAGACCGCGCCGACGGGCTCGCCGTGGACGTTGGTCAGCGGCGGCAGGCGGTGATAGGCGCGGAAAATATATCCCGAACCGTCGACGAGATAGAGATGGGGGGAGGGCATCGCCGCGCGATAGCGCAACCCGCCGCGCGCACAAGCCGCCCCGGTTCCGCGCCACCGCGATGAACCTCGATTGAACCTCCGATACCCGCGAGGTTCAGACGCGAAGGTTCAAACCGCCGCAAGACTCGGGCCGGCCGGGTCGCGCGGCTTTCCCGCCGATGAACGCGGGAACCGCGAGGCGAGGTGCCGGTTGGGGTCGCGTGATCGAGGAGTGAGAGTATGCGTACCCTATTTGCCTTTGCCAGCGCCATCGCCCTGGCCGCCACGCTACCCGCGACGGTTCCCGCCCAGGCGCAAAACAGCGACAACGCAGATCGTCGTGAGCAGCGTCAGGCGCAGCGACGGCAGGATCGCGTCGAGACGCGCGCGAACGAGCGTGGCGAGGGCGCGCAACAGGAGGCGCGCCAGGAACGACGCCAAACCAATGATCGCGGCCAGAGCCAGCCCGAGCGCGTCCGCGATCAGCGCCAGGACCGTCGCCAGCAGGCATCCCGCCAAGAGCAGCGTCAGGACGCCGCTCGGCGCGACCAGCGCCAGGACCAGCGTCAACAGGCCGCCCGGCAGGACCAGCGCCAGGACGCCGCTCGGCGCGATCAGCGCCAGGACGGACGTCAGCGCGACGCGCGCCAGGATCAGCGACAGGACGCTGCGCGCCACGAGCAGCGCCAGGATGGCCGCCAGCAGGATGCGCGACAGGAGCAGCGTCGGGATCGCCGTCAGGGCGAGGCGCGGCAGGAGCGGCGGCAGAGTTTCACCGAGGCTCTGCCGACCAGAGCGCCGGTGATGATCATCGCGCTGTTGTGCAGCGTGAAGCCCATCGCCGCCGCCGCCCAGCCCGAATAGGAGTTGAGCATCGAGATCACGACCGGCATGTCGGCGCCGCCGATCGG
>JACMKH010000281.1 GCA_014380205.1 Sphingomonadaceae bacterium | reverse complement strand
GAGGGCGGCGCGGGCGAGGATCTGCCCACGCTCGCGGTCTCGGGCGAGATCGGGGTGGTCGACGCGCTGGTCGGGCTCGGGCTGGTCGCGTCGCGCGGCGAGGCCAAGCGGCTGATCAAGGGCGGCGGCGCGCGGATCGGCGAGGCGCGCGTCGAGGACGAGTCGGCTATGGTCAAGGTCGGGGCGGAACCGGTGCGCGTCTCGGCCGGAAAGAAGAAGCACGGCGTCCTCGTCAGCGGCTGACGCCCTCGCCTCATCGGCGGAAAACCCCGGCCCGACGTGGTTCACGCGCGGTTAGCCCTTTCCCTTGTGCCCGATTTAACGCTGACTCGCGCATCTTCTCCCCAAGTTCGTAGAGCGGAGTAGGCGCGATGGCGGCCCAGGCCTTGGCCCAGCATATTTTCGATGTCGAGAAGCGGCGCTCGGAGCGCGACGCGGTCTCGCTGCGCGGCTCGCTCCACGAGCCGGGCGCCGAGCCGCACGAGATATTGATCGGCAATCTCTCGCCGTTCGGCTTCATGGCGATCTCGACGATCGACTATCTCGAGGGCGATCTCGTCCGCCTCCACCTTCCGATGATCGGCGAGGTCAACGCGCGCGTGGTGTGGTCGCTCAACGACCGGATCGGCGCGGAATTCATCCGCCCGTTCGACGCGCGCGGCTATCGCGCGATGGTCGACAGCGCCCCGCCCGAGGCGCTCAACGACTAGCGGCCGCCGCCATCTCGCGTAGCGTCTGCTCGCCCTCGGCGCCGACGTCGTCGACGCGCCAGCCTTCGACGACGGGATCACCGCTGACCTCGACCAGATCGAGCCGGAAGACGCGCCTTTCGCCGAGGTTGGTCATCGCGACCTCGGCGGTCGCGCGGCCTTCGCCGGCGGGCTCGAGCCGCGTGATCTCATAGCTGACGTTACCGAAATCCTGGCACGCGCAGAAGGGATCGAAGCCGAGGCCCATCTCGGGGTCCATCATTCCCGAACGCTCGAGCGTGCGCGTCAGATCGGGGCTCATCACCTCCGATTGCATCGGCTCCTCATTGACCAAGCTGTCGTAGATTTCCTCGATCAGCGCGCGCGCCTCCGAGAGGTCCACTTCCGCCGCCGCGGATTTGTCGACTGCCTCATCGCGATCGTCTGCCGCTTCCTCGGACGATTGTTCCCGCTCGTCCGAATCTTCCTCGCGTGCGCTCGCGTTGCAGCTCGCTGTCGCGAGCGCGATTGCCGCCAACGCCATCGGGCTCAGCCACATTCGCTTGTTCATCGCATCCTCTCCCCTGTCACGCCCGGCAGCTTGGCGGTTCAACCACTGCGGAGCAAGCCCACCGCCGCGTCGCGCTCGAACAGATAGAGCGCGGTCCGGGCCGCCCTGCCCCGCTCGCCTTCGAGTCCGCCGTCGCGGTCGACGAGCAGCCGCGCGTCGTCGCTCGCCATGCGGATCAGCCGCTCGAGCTGCTCGGGCGCGGCCAGGCGGAAGCCGATCTCGCCCGACTGGCGCGTGCCCAGAATTTCGCCCGCCCCGCGCAGGCGGAGGTCCTCCTCGGCGATGCGGAAGCCGTCGCTGGTCTCGCGCATCAGCGCGAGCCGCGCGCGGCCAGTCTCGGTGAGCGAGGTCCCGCGCAGTAGCAGGCACACCGACTTGCCCTCGCCGCGCCCCACCCTGCCCCTGAGCTGGTGGAGCTGGGCGAGCCCGAAACGCTCGGCGTCCTCGACGATCATCAGGGTCGCGTTGGGAACGTCGACGCCGACCTCGATCACCGTCGTCGCGACGAGCACCGCGAGCCGTCCGCCCGCGAAACCCTCCATCACCGCGTCCTTCTCGGGCCCCTTCATCCGCCCGTGGACGAGTCCGACCTTGTCCTCGCCGAAGCGCAAGCGGAGAACGCGCGCGCGCTCCTCGGCGGCGGCGCGGTCGGCGGCCTCGCTCTCTTCGACCAGCGGACACACCCAATATGCCTGCCCCCCGCCCGCGATGTGCCGCCCGAGCGCGTCGGCGACCTCGTCGAGCCGCGACGAATTGATTACCTTGGTCTCGACCGGCTGGCGCCCCGGCGGCATCTCGTCGAGCCGGCTCACGTCCATCTCGCCATAATGGGTGAGGGTCAGCGTGCGCGGGATCGGGGTCGCGGTCATCACCAGCAGGTGCGGCGGCCGCTCGGCCTTTTCGGCGAGCATCAGCCGCTGCGCGACGCCGAAGCGGTGCTGCTCGTCGATCACTGCCAAACCGAGCCTTTTGTATGTCACCGCCTGCTGGAAGATCGCATGCGTGCCGATCAATATGTCGATCGAGCCGTCGGCGAGCCCCATCATCGTCGCCTCGCGCGCGCGACCGCGGTCGCGTCCGGTGAGCACCGCGACATTGACCGGCAGCCCCGCGAGCATCGTGCGCAGCGTCTCATAATGCTGGCGCGCGAGGATCTCGGTCGGCGCGAGCAGCGCGCCCTGCGCGCCCGCCTCGACCGCGACCAGCAGCGCCATCACCGCGACCAAGGTCTTGCCCGATCCGACATCGCCTTGGAGCAGCCGCACCATCGGCGTCGCCTGCGCGAGATCGCCCTCGATCTCGCCGATCGTGCGCCGTTGCGCGCCGGTCGGGGTGTAGGGCAGTCTGAGCATATCGCGCAGCCGCCCGTCGCCCGCGAGCGGGACGCCGCGCCGCCGCCGCGACGAGGCGCGCACGAGCATCAGCGCGAGCTGGTTGGCGAACACCTCGTCATAGGCGAGCCGCTCACGCGCAACCGCGTTCGCAGGATTCCCGTGGGCATGGCGCAGCGCCTCGGCCCAGCCCGGCCAACCCTGGCGCGCGATCAGGCTCGGCTCGACCCATTCGGGAAGATCGGGAAGCCGCGCCATCGCCTGCTCGACGAGCCCGCGCAGCCGGGCGTTAGTGAGCCCTTCGGAGAGCGGATAGATCGGCTCGCGCGCCGGTATTTCGCCCGCCTCCTCGGGCAGCGCGACCATGTCCGGGTGGACGATCTGGAGCTCCTGCCCGTACATCTCGAGCCGCCCCGAGATGACGCGGGCCTCGCCGATCGGCAGCTGCTTTCTCGCCCAGCCTGGATTATTGAAATAGACGAGGCTGATGTAATTGCCCTCGCGGTCGGTCGCTTGGACGCGGAGCGGGCTGCGCGGCCCGCCTTGTCGGTAATCGACGGGCGTCACGCTCACGACCACAACCTGCCCCGCGTCCGCCATGTCGAGCACCTCGACGCGCTTGCGATCGATCCACCCCGTCGGAAGATGGAACAGCAGGTCGATCGCGCGCGTGAGCCTGAGCCGCGCGAGCGGCTTGGCGAGCTGGACGCCGACGCCTTTCAACGCCTCCACCTCGGCGAACAACGGATTGAGAATCTCGGGCCGCATCACTAGTTACGCGCTTCGATAACCCCAGCCGACGGGCCGCGCCAGCGCCCGCCGGCCTTTCGCATTTGGAGCCCCATGGACCGCGACACCCGATTGAAGCGCCTGCGCTTCCGCGCCTGGCATCGTGGCACGAAGGAGGCCGACATGCTGATCGGGGGGTTGTTCGACCGGTGTTCGGCGGAATGGCAGGAGGCGGAAATCGCCTGGTTCGAGGCGCTGCTAGAGGAGCAGGACATCGATATTCTAGCCTGGGCGATGGGTACGGCGGATGCGCCTGAGCGGTTCGCGGGGACGATGATGGAGCGCATGAGACGGCTCGATTATGTGGAGTCGAGCCGGTGAGCGGCGCACATCTTCGCCCCTCCCTGAAAGGGAGGGGATCAAGGGGTGGGTGTAGCGACGGCTGGGGCTCGACGCCCCGGACGGCGCTTTTGCGGCTACGCCGCAAGCTCGCGCGTCGCGCTCGCACCCACCCCCAGCTCCTCCCTTTCAGGGAGGGGAATCCATCGTGATCCCCGACATTCTTTCCACCCGGTGCCCGCTCACCCTCGCCGGCGCGCCATCGGGGTTCCTCCCCTGGTTGCTCGCCGATCTCGCGCGAGCCTCCCCCTCGCGCGCCATCTACGCCGCCCCCGACGAAGCCGCGATGCGCGGGCTCGCCGATGCCGCGCGCTTCTTCGCGCCCGAGCTCGACATCCTCGCCTACCCCGCCTGGGACTGCCTGCCCTACGATCGCGCGAGCCCGAGCCTCGCCGCCCAGGCCGAGCGGCTCGCAACGCTCCACGCGCTCCAGCGCAAGCCCGGCGCGGCGCAGCTCGTCGT
>JACMKH010000280.1 GCA_014380205.1 Sphingomonadaceae bacterium | reverse complement strand
TCGCGCTGCGCCTCCTCCCCCGCGACAGCGCCGACGAGCGCCCCGCGATGCTCGAGATCCGCGCGGGCACCGGCGGCGACGAGGCCGCGCTATTCGCGGGCGATCTCTTGCGCATGTACCAGCGCTACGCCGAGGAGCGCGGCTGGCGGACCGAGTTGATCTCGGCATCGGCGTCGGACGCGGGAGGATACAAGGAGGTCGTCACCTCGGTATCGGGCCAAGGCGTGTTCGCGCGGCTCAAGTTCGAGAGCGGGGTCCACCGCGTCCAGCGCGTCCCCGTCACCGAGAGCGGCGGGCGCATCCACACCTCGGCGGCGACCGTCGCGGTGCTCCCCGAGCCGGAGGAAGTCGATGTCCGCATCGACGAGGGCGACCTGCGCATCGACGTCTTTCGCTCCTCGGGGCCCGGCGGCCAATCGGTCAACACCACCGACAGCGCGGTGCGCATCACCCACCTCCCCACCGGCATCGTCGTCAGCCAGCAGGACGAGAAATCGCAGCACAAGAACCGCGACAAGGCGATGAAGGTGCTCCGCGCTCGCCTCTACGAGCATGAGCGCGCGATCGTCGACGCCGAGCGTTCGGGCGCGCGCAAGTCGATGGTCGGCTCGGGCGACCGCTCCGAGCGGATCAGGACCTATAATTTTCCGCAGGGGCGGGTGACCGATCACCGCATCAACCTGACCTTGCACCGGTTGCCCGAGATACTGGAAGGGCCGGGGCTGGAGGAATTGGTCGCGGCGCTGATCTCCGAGGACGAGGCGCAGAGATTGGCGAATCTCGATGCGTAGCTGCCCCTCTCCCCGTGGGGGAGAGGGAGGGTCCCGCGCCGCGCCAGCGGCGCGGGAGGGTGAGGGACTATCGACCCGCGCCGCCCTTTCCCGCGCAACCCCCGCCCTCGCCCTCGTCTCCGACACCCCCCGCCTCGATGCCGAACTGCTGATGGCCCACGCCCTCGAGGTCACCCGCGAATCACTGCTCCTTGAGCACCTCGAAGACCCGATCCCTCCGGCTTTCGCAAACTTGTTGCACCGCCGTGTGAGCGACCGCGAACCCATCGCCTACATCACCGGAATCCGCCAATTCTGGTCGCTCGATCTTGCCGTCGGCCCCGGCGTCCTCATCCCCCGCCCCGACAGCGAAACGCTGCTCGAGGTCGCGATCGCCCACTTCTCCGCGGCAACTTCACCAACTTCGATCCTCGATCTGGGCACGGGCTCCGCCGCCCTTCTCCTCGCCGCGCTTGCCGAATGGCCCCACGCGCGTGTCATCGGCGTTGAGCGCTCCTCCGCCGCGCTCGCGTGGGCCCGCGCCAACATCGCGCGCCATGCCCCCGGCCACGCCAAGCTGATCCAGGCGGACTGGGCGGACGCCCTCGATGCGCGCTTCGACCTCATCCTGTGCAACCCGCCCTATGTCGAAACCGGGACCGATCTCGCCCCCGAAGTCGCGCTGCACGAGCCCGCCGAGGCGCTCTTCGCGGGCCCTGACGGCCTCGCGTGCCACCGCCTGCTCGCCCCGCAGCTGACGCCGCTCCTCGCCCCCGGCGGGATCGCCTGCATCGAGATCGGCGCGACCCAAGCCGCTGCTGCGACGGCCCTTTTTCAGGCGGAAGGATGGACGGTCCACACCCGCCGCGATCTCGCCGGCCGCGACCGCTGCCTTGCGCTCACCCGCTGACCATTCACAGCCCGGCCATTTTCTCCTTGCAATATCCGCCGCTATCGCCATATTCGCAGGCGCGGAACGGGGGTTCCGACAGCCCGACACAGCGCCAACGACCCCTCCGTTCGCGATCTCCTTAGCCCTGCCGCCGAGGTCTGGCGGTTGTTGGAGCGGGTCGGTCCGCTCCCCACGGGGATCGTGCATCCGTCCGGCCGGGAAGGGCCCGGCCAGAAAGGCGCTGAACCGCGCCTGCGACAGGACTGAGGACTGTAACGCCTTGATCAACAATCGGACCAGCAGCAGCGGCCGCCGCCGCGGACGCGGCGGATCGCGCAACCCCAACAGCAATCGCCCCGGCGAAGGCAACCGCATCGACAGCCGCGCGCGCGGCAACGCCGCCCAGCTCCACGAGAAATACAAGGGCCTGGCCCGCGACGCCCACAACCAGGGCGACCGCGTCATGCAGGAATATTACCTCCAGTTCGCCGATCATTATTTCCGCATCCTCAGCGAGAACGCCCAGCGCCAGGACGAATACCGCCGCCAGCGCGACGGTGGTCGCGACGATTACGACGCGGATCAGGACGAAGGCGAATACGCCGTCGAAGGCGAGCCGGCGGATGCTGGCGCCCCGCCACGCGAAGCGCGGGGCGAGCGCGAGGAGCAGGCCGAGCGCCCCC
>JACMKH010000279.1 GCA_014380205.1 Sphingomonadaceae bacterium | reverse complement strand
CGCCTCGTCGGCGATCGCGGCAAGCTCCTCCTCGGAGAGCTGCTGCTGGCCCGGCGTGGTGTTGCGCGAGAAGACCCCGCCGGTCGCGCACACCTTGATCACCTGCGCGCCGTGGCGGCGCTGCTCGCGGACGCGCTGACGGAGCTCCTGCGGGCCGTTGCCGACGCCCGGCGAGGGCCGGTACATCGAGGGCGGCATATAGGTGTCGTCGCAATGCCCACCGGTCGCGCCGAGCGCGTGCGCGGCGGGGACGATGCGCGGGCCGACCATCCGCCCCTCGTCGATCGCCTGCATATAGGCGACGTCGGCATAGTCGCCCGAGCCGACGTTGCGCACCGTGGTGAACCCCGCCTCGAGCATGTCGCGCGCGTGCCCTGGGCCCATCACGGTCTGGAACAGGTCGGTGTAGCCGAGCGTGTCGTAGCCGCCGTAATAGGGGCTCGAATCGAGATGGACGTGGAGGTCGATCAGGCCGGGGAGGAGCGTGTGGCCGGGCAGGTCGATCCGCGTCGCGCCCTCGGGGATCACGGGCCGCGCGCCGCCACGCCCGACCACCGAGGCGATCCGCCCGTCGGTGATCACGACGACGGGCTCCTCGACCACCCGCCCCGCGAGCACGTCAACCATCCGGTCGGCGGTGACGACGACCGTCTCGGCGGCGGCGGGCGCGGCGAGCGCGATGGCGAGAGCGGCGGCGATCAGGCGCATGGTGATTCCCCCCGTGGTGATCGGAGACATCCTATTGTGTGTGCCCATCAGTTGCTAGCCGGGCAGGCCTCCAACACGCGCGCGCTCGGTTTCGCCCAGAAGGATCGCGATTGCCAAATCGAACGCCCGCGATGCCGCGAGCGCCTCGCCGACCGGCGCGGTTACCGCTTTAGTCGGTCAAGTTGAGAGGGATTCCTTGCGCCGAATGAGAACCGTCCTGGCGACACGGTTGGCATTTGAGTTCCGAGCTGCTCCGAGAGTACGCCAAATGCCTTCGCGACTTGCTCCGGCGACCAGCCGAGAATTTGAGCGACCGCGCTCGGGAAGGAAGCGCCGTACGACAGCAGCTCAGGCGCGGTGCGAATGCTCTGCGCGGCAAGCGCCGAAGCCAATTCTCTCGGCAGCTCCAGCTTTCCGCCGGAAATGCGAGCGTTGAGATCCCCAAGGCCCAAGGCACGATCGGCGGGCACAATCGGAAGCATGTCCATCCGTTCGATATAATGTGGGATTGTCAGGCTTGGAACACCTCCCAGCAATATTTGTCGACGTAGGTGGCCGAGACCGCGCCGTAACCCGCCTCGGGCGCCGGCCCGCCCGTGGGGTTTGGGTTATCCCGCCCCCAATCCGTTCCCCAGCTGTTTCGTATGATGAAGTAGCCGCCGGCGGACTCGGCCGGGTCCGCCACGAAGCCTGTGATACAAACGCAATGCCCGCCAACGACCACGGACGTGGGCGGCGGGTTGAGCACCGTCCCGTACAGCCAGCCCACCGCCGTCGTCCAGTTCGTGGGTCCGCGAGACGTGAGCGGATCTTGAAATACCGGCAAGGATATGGCGACCGGCCGGCCTTGATCGCTTAATGCATCCCGCACGAGATGGGCCGTGCTGGAAGGATCGCGATAATAGATTCCAGCATGCAGTCGGCGTCCCGAGGCGCTCGCGCGAGCGGCCGCGGTCGGCTCCGCGGTCGTTTGTCCAGATACCGGCTGAACTTCTGAATTTATGTACGGCCATTCGTCCTCCAGACAGACGCCGTGGCTGGCCAGCGCGTCACGCGCAAACTCTAGCCACGTACCGTCCTCACTCGGTATGGGATCGCCGGTGCCCGTCTTGATAGCCCAGTACAGGAATTGCTCCGATAGCTCGGACGCACTCTCATGGCCCTCGGCGCATTCCAAGCAAGCGACAGCGCCGAACGAAACGCAGGTCCCACGCGGGTTCTGATCTCGAACCGGCCAGTTCGGACAACGGACATCGATCTCGGGCGCGCCGCTCGGTGGCGAAAGCGTCAAATCCGTGGGCTCACCCGGCGGAGGCAATCCCACGCGGGCTCCGATTGAAAACAGCGCATTGGGCGGAGGGAGCGCTCCGAGCCGAACCTCCGGAGTGGACGTCGCAGCCGTTGGAGCAAAGCGGGCAAAAGACCGCCCCAATTCTTTGTACGCGGCGTTCGAGAGACGAGGAAGATCGACGCCGGATCGCGCAAGCGAGGGAAAACTCGACAGAGCGCTGAACACGTCTTCCGCGGATCGCACGCCGATTGCATGAAGCACCCTCAGGGAATTTTCGTCTGTGTCAAGCGCTAGAGGTGGAGGTGGAACAGACGTGCTGGCCATTTGCCTTCTCCCCGCAATGATGAGTCAGCGACTCACTTCGTCTGGCGGAGGAGCTATACAACCTTTCCACAGCAGTGCATAGACAATTTTTGAAAAATGCCTTTAGCAAAATCGCCAGTTGAACATCTAATGGATATAGGAAGTTAAATATGGTGTGGTGTTCGCGCCTAATAGTGCAACGCCCGCCCATACGCATCCAGCACGCTCTCGTGCATCATCTCGCTCAAGGTCGGGTGCGGGAAGACGGTGTGCATCAGCTCGGCCTCTGTCGTCTCGAGCTGGCGCGCGACGGCATAGCCTTGGATCAGCTCGGTGACCTCGGCGCCGACCATGTGCGCGCCGAGAAGCTCCCCCGTCCCCTCGTCGAACACGGTCTTGATGAAGCCCTCGGCCTCGCCGAGCGCGATCGCCTTGCCGTTGCCGATGAAGGGGAAT
>JACMKH010000004.1 GCA_014380205.1 Sphingomonadaceae bacterium | reverse complement strand
TCTCGCGCAGCGCCTCGGGATCGCGCGCCGCCGCCCGCGCCGCGCTCGCCGCCGCCATGATCGCCTCGTCAAGAAATTTGTCGCGATCCTCCTCGAGCGGGACGCCCGCCATGCTGATCGCGGGCGCGCCGGCGAGCTTGCCCGCGCGATCGAACGCCGCCGCCACCGCGATCAGCCCGTTGATCGCGATCTTGCGCCGCTCGTTGATCGTCGCGCCCTCGGCGGCGAGGATGACGTCCCCGTCGAGCACGAGCCGTCCCGTCCGCTCATGCCCGACTGTCTCGGGCCCGCCGGGCGCGAGCCGCACCACATCGCCGTTCTGCTGGACGATGGTGCGCGGCACGCCGTGCGCTGCGGCGAAGCGCGCCTGCTCGGCCATGTGGCGCATCTCGCCGTGGACGGGGACGAGGATTTCGGGCCTGATCCAGCCGTACATCGCGGCGAGCTCGGGCCGCCCCGGATGCCCCGAGACATGGACGTGCGCCTGGCGGTCGGTGACCATCGCGATGCCTTTCTCGGCGAGCGCGTTCTGAATCCGCCCGATCGCGACCTCGTTGCCCGGAATCTGCTTCGAGCTGAAGATCGCGAGATCGCCGGGCGCGAGCTTGATCGGATGCTGCTCGAACGCGATCCGGCCGAGCGCGGCGCGCGGCTCGCCCTGGCCCCCGGTCGCGATGATCAGCAGCTCGCGCGGCGGCAGCCGCATCGCCGCGTCGAAATCGACCGGCGCGGGGAAATCGCCGAGATAGCCGTGGGCTTTCGCATTGGCGATGATCCGGTCGAGCGAGCGCCCCGCGACGCACACCCGCCGCCCGGTGTCGTCGGCGACGCGGCCGAGCGTCTGGAGCCGCGCGACGTTCGACGCGAAGGTGGTGACGAGCACCCTGCCCTTGGCCTCGCCGACGACCGAATCGAGGCCCACGCGCACCCCGCCCTCCGACCCCGACGCCTCGGGGTTGAACACATTGGTCGAATCGCAGACCAGGGCGAGCACGCCCGCGTCGCCGATCGCGGTGAGCTCGGCGGCGGTCGAGGGTTCGCCGAGTTGGGGCTCGTCGTCGATCTTCCAGTCGCCGGTGTGGAAGACGCGGCCGTGCGGCGTCTCGATGATCAGCGCGTTGCCCTCGGGAATCGAATGCGACAGCGGCACGTAGCGGAAGCCGAACGGGCCGAGATCGAAGCGCTCCTCATGATCGACGACGTGGAGCTCGACCGCGTCGAGCAGCCGCTCCTCGGCGAGCTTGCCGCGGATCAGCCCGGCGGTGAACGGGGTCGCGTAGAGCGGAACGCCGAGATCGGCGGCGAGATAGGGGATCGCGCCGATGTGATCCTCATGGCCGTGGGTCAGCACGACGCCGACCAGGTCGTCGCGGCGTTCTTCGATGAACTCGAGATCGGGAAGGATCAGCTCGATCCCCGGATAATCGGGGTCCGAAAAGGTCATCCCGAGATCGACCATCACCCATTTGCCCTGGCAGCCATAAAGGTTGACGTTCATCCCGATCTCGCCCGATCCGCCGAGCGCGAGGAAGATGAGTTCGTTGCCGGGGGTCATGGGGGGTATCTAGGGGAAGGCGCGGCGGAAGCCACCACTTTCACCCCTCCCCTTTAGGGGAGGGGCCGGGGGTAGGAACTCTCCGGGTAGCGCAGGGCCAGAGGAGAGGCCCCACCCCAACCCCTCCCCTAAAGTGGAGAGGCTTTGGAATCGCTAACCCGCTCATACAGCATGGCCAGCCCCTGAATCGTGAGGTCCGGCTCGATCGCGTCGAACACCTGCGTGTGCTCGTCGAACAGCGCCGCGAGACCCCCCGTCGACACCACCTTGACCGGCCGCCCGATCTCCTCCTTCATCCGCGCGACCAGCCCCTCGATCATCGCGACATAGCCCCAGAACACGCCGATGTGCATCTGGTCCTCGGTCGTCCGCCCGACTACCGAGCGGTTGCCCCTGGGCGATTCGATCGCGATGCGAGGGAGCTTGGCGGCGGCCGAGACGAGCGCGTCGAGCGAGAGGTTGATCCCCGGCGCGATGATCCCGCCCTTGTAGGCGCCCGAGAAGTCGATCGCGTCGAAGGTCGTCGCGGTGCCGAAATCGACGACGATGAGGTCGCCCGGATGGAGCGCGTGCGCGGCGATCGCGTTGAGCGCGCGGTCGGCGCCGACGGTGCGCGGGTCCTCGACATCGAGCACGATCGGCCATTCGACGGGCGGCTGGCCCGCGATCAGCGCCTCGACCCCGAAATATTTGGACGCGAGCACCTCGAGATTGTGGAGCGCGCGCGGGACGACCGTCCCGACGATCACCGCGTCGACGGCCGATCGCTCGAACCCCTCGAGCGCAAGCAGCTGCGCGAGCCACACGGCGTATTCGTCGGCCGTGCGCCGGGGATCGGTCGCGATCCGCCAGCGCGTCCTGATCGCGCCGCCCTCGACGAGCGCGCAGACGATGTTGGTGTTGCCGGCGTCGATGGCGAGGAGCATGGGCGATTCCCTAGCGGGGCGCTGCGCGATTGGCGAGAGTCGGCCGATGACGGAAATCGACCCGATGTGGCCCTGCGGCCAGCCCCCCGCAGCTCGACAGGCTCGGGATACGCCCGTGTGCGCGAAGCGCATTTATGGCGCTACCGCGCTCGCAGCCTTTACCGCCGATGCGGGTGCGACTTTGGATCGGCGGAACCGTCACGGACCGTGAAACGCTTTAGCGATTCGCCACCCGATGGCGGATAGCGTACACCGGTCTTCTTCGTCAGCGGGAGTTCCAGCCGCTGCCGGCTGAGACACGTTGTCTCCCTGTTTGTGCTGTAGGAACAAGATGACGAACCGCTCGGATGAGCAGCAGGCCGCCGAAGCCGAGGTCGAGGATTTTCGCGAAGATCTGGGCCCGTTCGTCGTCGCCGCCGAGGAGACGCGGATGGCGATGGTGTTCACGGACGCCAAGGAAGCAGACAATCCGATCATCTTCGCCAATGACAGCTTCCTGAGACTGACCAAATACAGACGCGAGGAGGTGCTCGGCCAGAGCTTCAATTTCCTCATGGCGCGCGGCACCGACAAGGCGGCGCTGATTCGCATCGAGGAAGAATTCCAGGGCGAGTCCGAATGCGGCTCGGAAATTCGCTGTCGGCGCAAGGATGGCAGCGAGTTCTGGGCGTCGTTGTTCATCAGCCCGGTCCGCGGCGAAAACGGCGATATCATCCAGCATTTCGCCTCATTCGCCGATCTCACCAAGCACAAGGACGATCAGGCGCAATCGCGGATGCTGATCGACGAGCTCAATCATCGCGTGAAGAACACGCTGGCCACGGTGCAGTCAATCGTCTCGCAGGCGCTGCGGAATGCGACCGACCCCGACGAGATCCGCGAAGCGATCGAATCGCGGCTGTTCGCGCTGTCGCGATCGCATGATCTGCTGACTCGCGAGAATTGGGAAAGCGCGGGGCTGCACGACGTGATCGAAGCGGCGCTGGAGCCGTTCGGGATCGCCAACGGGCGGGCCGAGCGTTTCGTTGTCAGAGGCCAGAATGTTCGCTTTCCGCCAAGCGCGGCGCTGGCGCTGGGCGTCGCCTTCCACGAACTCGCGACAAATGCCGTCAAATATGGCGCCTTCTCCGACGACGAGGGCTGCATAACCGTCGATTGGACGGTCGTGGCCGCGCCGGACGGAGACCGGCTGATCCTGCATTGGCGCGAGAAGGACGGGCCGCCGGTGACGCCCCCCACACGCACTGGGTTTGGGTCGCGGGTTATCGAGCGCGGCTTGGCGCACGAACTCAAAGGTTCGGTAAACCTCGACTATTTCCCCGATGGCGTGGTTTGCACGATCGACATTCCGGCGCCGCATGGCGGGCGCAATGGATAAATTGCTCGCGGGCCGCCATCTCCTCATCGTCGAGGACGAAATGCTCGTCTTGATGCTGATCGAGGACATGCTGGAGGATCTAGGCTGCACATCGATGGCTACAGCGGCGACGGTCGAACAGGCGCTGGAATTGATCGGCTCGCACGATTTCGACGCCGCCATGCTCGACATGAATTTGAACGGCGACAGGACGCATGCGGTGGCCGACGCCCTCGCCGCGAAGGGCGTGCGGTTCATCTTCGCGACCGGCTATGCCGGGCCTGACATGCGGGACGGCTATGCTGATCGCCCGATATTGACCAAGCCCTATCAGGCGTATCAGCTGGCGGCGATTTTGGCCCAATTCTTCGCGCCGGAGCCCGTCTCCGCGGCCTAGTTCGCTGTAACACTGTCGAGAGAATGCAAATCGCCTTGAGGAGGAAAAACTCGAGCCCGAGGGCCAAAATACCCACTTGACCCGAACCAAATCGACGCTTGCCTCACATCAACGCTGAGCTACGAACACGTCGCCAGCGTGAATGATGTGCACGGCGCCGTCCGCCGAGCGCAGGAGGAGCGAGCCTTCCGTATCGAGGTTGGCGAAAGCGCCTTCGATCCGTTTGCCTTCGCCGGTATCCGCAGAGAGCGGCGTGCCGATGGAGTGCGCGCGCTCCAACCAGGCGGGACGAATGCGCGGCAGACCCTCATCGCGCCATGCGGCAATCCAATGAGCAAACGAATCGACGAGAGCGATGATGAATATATCGGGCGTCGGCGCGGGAGCGTGGGCGGCGAGGCTGGTGGCGGGGCGGTCAAGGTTGGCGGGGGCGTGGGCGAGGTTGACGCCGAAGCCGATGATGACGGCGGCGTCGGCGCGCTCGAGGAGAATGCCGGCGAGCTTCTTGCCGTCGAGGAGGAGGTCGTTGGGCCATTTGATGAGGAGGCTCGGGGCGGTGCCCTCTCCCTCGTCATTCCCGCGAAGGCGGGAATCCAGCTGCCTTTTCGGGCTCTCTTCTGGCGTTGGGCTGGTAAGAGATTAAGAAGCTGGTTTCCCGCTTTCGCGGGAATGACGGAGGTGGGTTGAGACGGCGTCGTGGAGCGCGACCGCCGCCACCAGCGCGAGGGTCGCCGCAGGCGGGTCGTCCTTGCACAGCCGCACCAGCGTCGAGGCGTGGAGGTTGCCTTCGGGGGAGACCCATGTCCTGCCCCGCCTCCCCTTGCCGCCGGTCTGGCGGTCGGCGCGGAGCCAGCTTCCCTCGGGCTCGCCCGCCTCGGCGAGCGCGCGCATGTCGTCGTTGGTCGAGCCGGTTTCGGCGAGGGCGCGGATTGGGCATCCGTACGCCATTTCAATACAGCTGTGTCAGCACTTCCGGAGGGACATCTGAAGCCTCGAAGGGACAAGTCTCGCCTGAGGCGACTACCCGATGGCGTCGATACCATCGAGCCCGCTGGCCGTCCGGCTTGTAGCAGATGAAGTGCGCCTGGGCGCGGCGGCCAATCACAATCGACCAGTTATGCATTGAGCAATAATGAGGCTGACATCCCGACGCCAAGACGAGCATGCCGTTTACCACAATCTCGCCTGCCGTAGCATCTTCGAAAATCTGATCGACGATCGCACCGTTCGGTGCTGCGTTTCGGACTGCTCGCCTGACTAAAGGATGGTCCATGAACCTGACGCCGCTCACTCGATCCCACGGATAGAGCCCAACATATCGCGCTAAGTCGGGCGGCCCTTCGCTTTGGACAGCAATCGCAGCGGCCATCGGTAGCATGGTCAGCAGGAACAGAACGGCGATCAATTGCAGCGACAGTGTTCTCGCTGCGACGAGGCCCGTCATCAGAACAGCGCCCCGGCCGCGCGTCCCGTCGCGACCGCGAGCGAAGGCACGAGCAGATAGCCGAGCGGCGACACCAGCAACGCCGCGACCGCGATCAGCCCGTTCTCGGTGAGGCTCGTCGCGGGGGCGAAGCGGGGGGCGGGGTCGTCGAAGTAGATCGTCTTGATGATCTTAAGATAATAGAATGCGCCGACCACGGAGAGCGCGATGCCGAGCACCGCGAGCGGGAACAGGCCCGCCGCGACGGCCGCGTCGAAGACCAGGAACTTGGCCCAGAAGCCGAGCAGCGGCGGGATGCCCGCGAGGCTGAACATGAAGATCATGAAGGCGAGCGCGATGCGCGGCTGGTGGCGCGAGAGCCCCGAAAGGCTCGCGATGTCCTCGACCGGCCGGCCGTGCTGGTCACGCATCTGAAGCACGCAAAGGAAGCTGCCGAGCGTCATCACGACATAGATCGCCATGTACGACATCAGCGCGGCGACCCCCGCCTCGGTCCCCGCGGCGAGGCCGATCAGCGCGAAGCCGACATTGTTGATCGAGCTGTAGGCGAGCAGCCGCTTGATGTTGGTCTGGCCGATAGCGGCGACCGCGCCGAGCGCGATCGAGGCGAGCGCGGCGAAGATCACGATCTGGCGCCAGGCGTCCGTCGCGGGCCCTAGCGCCTCGATCGCGACCCTAGCGGTGAGCGCGATCGCGGCGACCTTGGGGGCCGAGGCGAAGAAGGCGGTGACCGGCGTCGGCGCGCCCTCGTAGACGTCGGGGGTCCACATGTGGAAGGGCACCGCGCTGATCTTGAACGCGAGCCCGGCGAGCACGAAGACGAGGCCGAACAGCTCGCCGGTCGACATCTCGACGCGCATCGAGGCGGCGACGCCGTTGAACAAGGTCGTCCCGGTGAAGCCGTAGAGCAGCGAGATGCCGTAGAGCAGGATGCCGGATGCCAGCGCTCCGAGCACGAAATATTTGAGCCCCGCCTCGGCCGAGCGCGTGTCGCGGCGCATGAAGCTCGCGAGCACGTAAGCCGCGAGGCTCTGGAGCTCGAGGCCTATGTATAAAGTCATCAGGTCGCCCGCCGAGACCATGATGCTCATCCCGATCGCCGAGAACAGCATCAGGATCGGGTATTCGGCGCGCATTGGCCCGTCGGCGCGGAAGAAGCGCGGCGCGATCAGGATCGAGACCGCCGTTGCGGCGAAGATCAGGATTTTCGCGAAGCCCGCGAAGGTGTCGGCGCGGTAGAGGCCCTCGAACGCGGCGGGCGCGCCCTGGGGGATACCCTCGAGCGCAATGCACGCAATCAGCAGCAGCGCGGCGCAGACGCGGCCGATGAGGTCGGCCGATCGATCCCCAGCCCAAGCCGCGACGAGCAGCAGCACGAGTCCGCCGACCGTGAGGATGACCTCGGGGAGGATGATCGCGAGGCTGTCCATCAGTGAGCGGGCTCCGCGTGGCTCTCGGCGGCGGCGGGCGGCGCGCCCATCACGAGCGCGGCGTCGCCGGGCGGGTTGGCGCGCTCGATTCGCGCGAGCAGCACGCCGACATCGTCGCGGATCGGCGCGATAAAGCTCTCGGGGTAGACGCCCATCCACATCACCACCGCCGCGATCGGGCCGAGCGTGAGCACCTCGCGTAAGGAGATGTCCTTCATCCCCGCCGCGTCGGGCTTGTCGAGCGTACCGAAGGCGATCCGCCAGTAGAGGTAGAGCATGTACACGGCGCCGAGGATGATCCCCGTCGTGCACACCGCCGCGACCCAGCTGTTCGCCTCGTATGCGCCGACCAGCGCGAGGAACTCGCCGACGAAGCCCGAGGTGCCGGGGAGGCCGACCGAGGCCATCGTGAACAGCATGAACAGCAGCGCGTACTTCGGCATGTTGTCCGAAAGCCCGCCGTAGCGGTCGATGTCGCGCGTGTGGAGCCGGTCGTAGATCACGCCGACGCACAGGAACAGCGCGCCCGAGACGAGGCCGTGGCTGAGCATCACGATCATCGCGCCCTCGATCCCCTGGCGGTTGAACGCGAACAGCCCGACCGTGACGAACGCCATGTGCGCGACCGATGAGTAGGCGATCAGCTTCTTCATGTCCTGCTGCACCAGCGCGACGAGGCTGGTGTAAACTACCGCGACCATCGACAGGCCGAAGATGATCCAGACGAGCTGGGCGCTCGCCTCGGGGAACATCGGCAGCGAGAAGCGGATGAAGCCGTAGCCGCCCATCTTGAGCAGCACGCCCGCGAGGATCACCGAGCCCGCGGTGGGCGCCTGGACGTGCGCGTCGGGAAGCCAGGTGTGGACGGGCCACATCGGCATCTTGACCGCGAAGCTCGCGAAGAAGGCGAGCCAGAGCCAGATCTGCGCCTCCGGCGGGAAGTCGTACGCCATCAGCGTGGGGATGTCGGTGGTGCCAGCCTCCTGCGCCATCCACAGCATCGCGATCAGCATCAACACCGATCCGAGCAGCGTGTAGAGGAAGAATTTGTAGGAGGCGTAGATACGCTCCTTGCCACCCCAGATGCCGATGATCAGGTACATCGGGATCAGGCCCGCCTCGAAAAAGATATAGAAAAGAAACAGATCCTGCGCCGTGAAGACGCCGATCATCAGCGTCTCCATGAACAGGAAGGCCGCCATATATTCAGGCACGCGGTCCTTGATCGCCTTCCAACTCGCCGCAATGCAGATCGGCATCAGGAAGACCGTGAGCATGATCAGCATCAACGCGATGCCGTCGATCCCCATCGCCCATTCGAAGCGGCCGAAGATCGGCTCGCGCTCGACGAACTGCCATTGCGGCCCGCCGATCTCGTAGCGCGCCCAGAGCAGCACGCCGAGCCAGAAGGTCGCCAAGGTCGAAGCCAGCGCGACCCAGCGCGACCGCCACGCCCGCCGCTTCTCGCTCCCCGGCGCGAACAGGCAGATCATCGCGCCGAGTAGGGGGACGGCGAGCATGATCGAGAGGATCGGAAAGCCGAGGGCGTTCATCTAGCGCGCCATCGCCCAGGTCGCGGCGGCGGCCAGGCCGAGCAGCATCACCAGCGCATAGGTGTAAAGATAGCCCGACTGGAGGCGGCGCGCGAGGGTGCTCCCCGAGGCGACGACCGCGGCGACGCCGTCGGGGCCGAAGCGGTCGATTGTCCCCTCGTCGCCGCGCTTCCAGAACAGGCGTCCGATCGCGAAGGAGGGGAGGACGAACAGGATGTGGAAGAGCTCGTCGAAATACCATTTGTTGAGCAGAAAGGCGTAGAGGCCGCGAAAGGTCTGGGTGAAGCGCGCGGGCCAATCCTTGTAGCGGATATAGGCGAGGAAGGCGGTCGCGAGGCCCAGCAGCATCGCGGCGGTCGCCGAGAGCTTCACCCACAGCGGGACCTCGTGCATCGCGTGCATCAGGTGCGTGTCGAAGGCGATGCTGCCCGCCCAGAAATGCGCGCCCTCCTCGGCCTCGAGGAACGCGCCGTGGAAGAGGAAGCCCGCGAGGATCGCGCCGCCCGCGAGCACGACCAGCGGCACGAGGATGGAGAGCGGGCTTTCGTGCGGGTGATAGCCGGCGGTTCCGTGCGCGACCTCTTTTGGTCCCGCATCATGCATCGAGGGATCCTGTCCCGCATCTTCCTCGGCGGGATGATCGTGGCTGTGCGCGGCGTGCTGGATGTGTGTCGATCCCGCCCAGCGCGGGCTCCCCCAGAAGGTCAGGAACATCAGCCGCCACGAATAGAAGCTCGTCAGCAGAGCGGCGAACACGGCGACGAAAAAGGCGATCCCGCCCATCGGGCTGTCGCTCGCGAATGCCGCCTCGATGATCGCGTCCTTCGAATAGAAGCCCGCGAAGCCGAATACGCCGATCAGGCCGACGCCGGTGATCGCGAGCGTCCCCGCCATCATCGCCCAGAAGGTCAGCGGGATGTGTTTTCGCAAGCCGCCGTAGAAGCGCATGTCCTGCTCATGGTGCATCGCGTGGATCACGCTGCCCGCTCCCAAGAACAGCAGCGCCTTGAAGAAGGCGTGGGTGAAGAGGTGGAACATCGCCGCGCCGTAGGCGCCGACGCCAGCGGCGAAGAACATGTAGCCGAGCTGCGAGCACGTCGAATAGGCGATCACGCGCTTGATGTCGTTCTGGCAGGTGCCGACGGTCGCGGCGAACAGCGCGGTCGCCGCGCCGATGAACGCGACTACGACGAGCGCGGCCTCGCTGGTCTCGAACATCGGCGACAGGCGGCAGACCATGAACACGCCGGCGGTGACCATCGTCGCGGCGTGGATCAGCGCCGAGACCGGGGTCGGGCCCTCCATCGCGTCGGGTAGCCAGGTGTGGAGGCCGAGCTGCGCCGATTTCCCCATTGCGCCGATGAAGAGGAGGATGCAGAGCAGCGTCATCGTGTCGACGCGCATGCCGAGGAAGCCGATCGACGATCCCGCCATCGCGGGCGATGCCTCGAGGATCGCGGGGATCGAGATCGTCCCGAACACGAGGAAGGTCCCGAAGATGCCGAGCGAGAACCCGAAATCGCCGACGCGGTTGACCACGAAGGCCTTGATCGCGGCCGCGTTGGCCGAGGGCTTGTGGTACCAGAAGCCGATCAGGAGGTAGGAGGCGAGGCCGACGCCCTCCCAGCCGAAAAACATCTGGACGAGATTGTCGGCGGTGACGAGCATCAGCATCGCGAAGGTGAACAGGCTGAGATAGGCGAAGAAGCGCGGCTGGCTGTCGTCCTCGGCCATATAGCCCCAGCTGTATAGATGGACGAATGCCGAGACGGTGGTGACGACGACGAGCATCACCGCGGTGAGCGCGTCGACGCGGAGGCTCCACGCGACCTGCATGTCGCCCGAGCGGATCCAGTCGAACACGGGGACGACGTACGCCTCCTGCCCTCCCGCGAGGAACGCGAGGAAGATCGGCCAGGAGAGCGCCATGCCGATAAACAGCGCGCCAGTGGTGATCAGCTTGGCGGCGAAGTTGCCCAGCATTCGGTTGCCGAAGCCCGCGACGATCGCGGCAAGCAGCGGGAGGAAGACGATAAGGTGGATGGCGGTCACGGGTTCCCCTCCCGCTTGCGGGAGGGGTTAGGGGTGGGAGAGAGGTGAGGGGGGTCGATGCCCCCGAAGCTCTTTGCGGCCCGGGACAGACAGGAGTCTTTTGGCGCGCAGACGCGCGCACCCACCCCTAGCCCCTCCCTTGAAAGGGAGGGGGAAAGCGCTGCGGCCACCCCCATCACCCCTTCATCCTGTTTACATCGTCCACCGCGATCGTCCCGCGCGCGCGGAAATAGATCACGAGGATCGCGAGGCCGATCGCCGCCTCGCCCGCAGCCACCGTCAGCACGAACATCGCGAACACCTGGCCGACGATGTCGCCCAGATACGCGCTGAACGCGACGAGGTTGATGTTCACCGCGAGCAGGATGAGCTCGATCGCCATCAGGATGATGATGACGTTCTTGCGGTTGAGGAAAATGCCGAGCACGCCCATCACGAACAGGATCGCGGCGACGACGAGGTAGTGGCCGAGGGAGATCATGCGAAAATCCTCCCTACGCGAAGCGTGGGGAGGGGGACCATGCGAAGCATGGTGAAGGGGTCGCCGGCGAAGCCGGCGGTCTCCGACCGCCGACCCCTCCACCACTCGCCTGCGGCGAGCGGTCCCCCTCCCCCCGCCTTCGGCGCGGATAGGATTTTGTTGCCCCTCACAGCTCCACCCCCTGCCCTACCTCGGGCCGCATGTTACGCGTCGCATCCTGCGGTCGCCGCCGGTTCTGGCGGTCGACGTTCTGCGCCTTGGAGCCCTTACGCTCGCGGTGGGTGAGGACGATCGCGCCGATCATCGCGACGAGCAGGATCAGCCCCGCGCCCTCGAACAGCAGCAGATAGCGGCCGTAGAGCGCGCGGCCGACCGATTCGATGTTGGGGATATTGGGGTCGATGCTCGCCATGCGCGCGTCGGCCTCGATCCCGCCCAGATTCCACACGCCGACCGCGAGGATCATCTCGGCGAGCAGGACGAGCGCGACGAGCAGCCCGAACGGCAGATAGCGCGTGAAGCCCGCGCGCAGCGCCGCGAAATCGATGTCGAGCATCATCACGACGAACAGGAAGAGCACCGCGACCGCGCCGACATAGACAATGACGAGCAGCAGCGCGATGAACTCGGCTCCGACGAGCAGCATGAGGCCGGCGGCGTTGAAGAAGGCGAGGATCAGCCAGAGGACGGAATGGACGGGGTTGCGCGAAAGGATCGTCATCGCGCCCGAGGCGATGACGAGGCTGGCGAAGAGGTAGAAGGCGAGGGTCTGGATCATGCTGGAAATCCTCCCCGAGCTTCTCTCGGGGAGGGGGCGTTCGAGCTTTGGCCTGCCCCCGGCAGGCCAAGATCGTATCCGGGGAACACGATCTCGCTCGAACGCTCGCCGAAGGCGAGTGGTGGAGGGGTCGGCGGTCGCAGACCGCCGCTGACGCGGCGGCCCATCCACCAAGCTTCGCTTGGTCCCCCTCCCCTCGCCTGCGGCGCGGGGAGGATCTCAATCGCCAAGTCCCTCATCGCCGCCGCCTACCGATACGGCGCATCGGCGGCAAGATTCGCCGCGAGCGCGCGTTCCCAGCGGTCACCGTTGGCGAGCAGCTTGGCCTTGTCGTAGATCAGCTCCTCGCGCGTCTCGGTTGCGAATTCGAAATTAGGCCCCTCGACGATCGCGTCGACCGGGCACGCCTCCTGGCAAAGGCCGCAATAGATGCATTTGGTCATGTCGATGTCGTAGCGCGTGGTGCGGCGGCTGCCGTCCTCGCGCGGCTCGGCCTCGATTGTGATCGCGAGCGCGGGGCATATGGCCTCGCACAGCTTGCACGCGATGCACCGCTCCTCGCCGTTGGGATAGCGGCGCAGCGCATGCTCGCCGCGAAAGCGCGGCGAGAGCGGGTTTTTTTCGAAGGGATAGTTGATCGTCGCCTTGCGCTTGAAGAAATAGCGTAGCGTGAGGAGGTGCGCCTTGACGAACTCCCAGAGGGTGAAGGATTTTATGAGGTGCGCGAGGGTCATGCCTGGGGATCCTCAGATCTGCAACTGCCGCTACCCTGCAAGTTGCGCTCGCCATGAAGGCCAAGCTCTATAAGCTCTAAGTCAAACTCACCATCGTCATCTCGCGCCACCATTTCTAATTGAATTACATGAAATGCAATAGTCGTTCGGCGGACTATTTTGATCATGGCTCGTCGTATTACGCTACGATCGTATTCGATATTTCTTAGTTCGGCCCCGCCGTCTAGATATTCATGATTATCGGTGAGGACTATCACATTTCCTCTATCTCTATTATCACTATTCTGCCATGAATGCGGAGTTGGATTCAAATTGGCGAAGCGCAAAGTCACCCTTGTATCTTGATGAGTGCGCAACGAGCAAACGAGTGCGAGGACAGAGCCTTGGTCCAAGTTGCCATGCGGATTTGCGGGCGTCACGTGCTGTAATACGGCTGCCGCAGTCAGGCCCAAGGGAAGCAGCAGGCTGACCATCACAGAGCACCATAACGAGTCAGCATCAGATACCCGCTCACCAGGAACACCCAGATCAGCGACAGCGGCAGGAATATCTTCCACCCCAGCCGCATGAGCTGGTCGTAGCGGTAGCGCGGGACGGTCGCCTTGACCCAGGAGAAGATGAAGAAGAAGCACCAGATCTTGATCAGGAACCAGATGATCCCCGGCACCGCGTAGAGCGGCGCCCAGTCGATCGGGGGGAGCCAGCCGCCCCAGAACAGCAGCGCGTTGAGCGCGCACATCAGGATGACGTTGGCGTATTCGCCGAGCCAGAACAGCGCGAAGGCCATCGAAGAATATTCGGTCTGATAGCCCGCGACGAGCTCGGACTCGGCCTCGGTGAGGTCGAACGGCGTGCGCGCGGTCTCGGCCATCGCCGAGATCAGGAAGACCACCGCCATCGGGAAGAGCAGCGGCGAGAAGCCGTAGCCGTTGAGCACACCGAGGACGAGCCCGCGCTGACCCTCGATGATCGCCTGAAGGTTGAACGAGCCCGCGAACATCACCACCGAGAGCAGCACGAAGCCGATCGCGACCTCGTACGAAACCATCTGAGCGGCGGCGCGCAACGCGCTGAAGAACGGGTATTTCGAATTGGACGCCCAGCCCGCGATGATGATGCCGTAGACGCCGAGCGAGGAGGCGGCGAGGATGTAGAGCAGCCCGACATTGATGTTGGCGAGCACCATCTCCTCGCCGAACGGGATCACCGCCCAGGCGATCAGCGCGACCGTGAAGGTCACGATCGGCGCGATCAGGAAGAGGCCGCGATTGGCCGAGGTCGGGATGATGGTTTCCTGGAGGAAGACCTTGAGCCCGTCGGCGAAGCTCTGGAGCAAGCCCCAGGGCCCAACTACATTGGGCCCGCGCCTGAGCGCGATCGCGGCCCAGATCTTGCGGTCCGCATAGATGATCATCGCGACCGCGAGCATCAGCGGGAGCGCAATGATGAGGATGAGGATGAGCGTCGAGACGAACCAGCCGAAGCCGTAGCCGAGCCAGGTGCTCTGGAACCAGGCGGTCATTGAGGTCCTCCCCGGAACGGGGAGGGGGAGAGTTGGGTCGCTCGTGCCCCCGGCACGAGCTTGGACTGCCGGGGGCAGTCCAACCCGACTCTCGACGGACGAAGTCCGGCGTGGTGGAGGGGGCTCTCGGCTGGGCGATTCCTGGCCAATGCAGCGCAACGCGAGACGTGGGCCCCCTCCGTCAGCCCTGCGGGCTGAGCATAGGGTCGATCGTGCCCCCGGCACGATCTTGGACTGCCGGGGGCAGTCAAACCCTGTGCTCTCCCCGTTCCGGGGAGGATTTCAATGCCGCTCATTCCGCCGCCTCCGCATATTCGACGCCGTGGAGGATCTCGGCCGAGCATCTGCGCATCGTCTCGCTCGCGCGGCAGATCGCGTTGGTGAGGTAGAAGTCACGAATTGGATAGGCGATCTCGCCCTTGGGCTTGCCGGCGGGAAGGCTCGGCGGGGACCAGGGGAAGGACGCCCTGCCCTCCTCCGCCAGCTGGGGGAAATCGCGGCCCATCGCGGCGCGGAGCTGGCCCAGATCGTCGAAGGGCAGCGGCTTGCCGAGCGCGCCCGAGAGCGCGCGGAGAATCGTCCAGTCCTCGCGCGCGTCGCCGGGCGGGAAGACCGCGCGCTCGCCGCGCTGGACGCGGCCCTCGAGATTGACCCAGGTTCCACTCTTCTCGGTATAGGCCGCGCCGGGGAGGATGATATCGGCATGCGCCGCGCCCGCCTCGCCATGATGGCCGATGTAGACCTTGAATGCGCCCTCGAACGCGGTGAAGTCGATCTCGTCGGCGCCGAGCAGCAAGACCAGCTTCGGCTTGGCGGCGATCACATCCGCGATCCCGCCGGGCCGCGCCCAGCCGAGTATCAGCCCGCCCATCCGCGACGCCGAGAAGTGGAGGACATTGTAGCCGTTCCAGCCTTCGCGGATGAGCCCGAGGCTCTCGACCAGCGCAAGGCTCGCGGCCTGGACGCCATCGGGCTTGAGCGCGCCGCCGCCGACGATGATCGCGGGCCGCTCGGCCGCGCCGAAGGCCTCGGTTACCGCCTTGGGGAGCTTCGCCAGGAGCGACGCATCGTTGCCCAGCCATTCGACCTTGTATGTCAGATCGACCTCGGGCCCGATTGCGAAGACCTTCGCGCCGCGCTTGACCGCCTTGCGCAACCGCGTGTTGACCAGCGGCGCCTCCCAGCGAGGGTTGGTCCCAACGAGCAGGATCGCGTCGGCGTGCTCTATCCCCGCTATGCCCGTGTTGAAGTTGACCGCCGCGAGGCTCGTCGCGTCATAGGCGAGGCCCGTCTGACGGCCTTCGAGCATCGTCGAGCCGAGCAATTCGAGCAGCTTCTGCGCGGCATACAGCGCCTCGACCTCGACCAGTTCCCCGTGGATCGCCGCCACGCTCGATCCCGCCTCGCGCGCCGCCGCCTCTACCGCCGCGAACGCCTCGTCCCAACGCGCGGGAACGAGCCGCCCCTCGCGGCGCACCCAGGGCCGGTCGAGCCGGTTGACCACCAGCCCGTCGACCGCGTGGCGCGTCCTGTCCGAGGCCCATTCCTCGTTGACATCCTCGTTGATCCGGGGGAGCGCGCGGAGCACCTGGCGACCGCGGCTGTCGAGGCGGATGTTGGTCCCGACCGCGTCCATCACGTCGATCGAGGGGGTCTTCCTCAACTCCCACGGCCGCGCCTCGAACGCATAGGGCTTCGAAGTCAGCGCGCCGACCGGGCACAGATCGACGACATTGCCCGAAAGCTCGCTCGACACCGCCTTCTCGAGATAGGAAGTGATCTCCATTCCCTCGCCGCGCCCGATCGCGCCGATCTCCTCGACCCCGGCGACCTCCTGCGCGAAGCGGATGCAGCGCGTGCAATGGATGCAGCGCGTCATCACCGTCTTGACGATCGGGCCCATGTATTTCTCGGCGACCGCGCGCTTGTTGAGCTCGTAGCGCGTGTGGCCCTTGCCGAAGGCGATCGACTGGTCCTGGAGGTCGCATTCGCCGCCCTGATCGCAGATCGGGCAATCGAGCGGGTGGTTGATCAGCAGGAACTCCATCACGCCCTCGCGCGCGCGCTTGACCATCTCGGTGGTCGTGAAAATCTCCTGCCCGTCGGCGGCGGGGAGCGCGCAGCTCGCCTGCGGCTTGGGCGGCCCGGGCTTGACCTCGACGAGGCACATCCGGCAATTGCCCGCGATCGACAGCCGCTCGTGATAGCAGAAACGCGGAATCTCGCGCCCCGCGAGCTCGCAAGCCTGGAGCACGGTCGCGCCCGCGGGAACCTCGATCTCGATCCCGTCGACTTTCACGGAGGGCATGCGCGTGTTCTTCCGATCTCAATTCGCGGCGGTGGCTGTCGCCGGAGCCGATAGGGCGTCCTCGGTCAAACGGTAAAGCGATTCGGCGAGCAGGCCACGCAGCATCGTTCGGCTGAAACGAATTTCGCCGTCGCCGAGGCATGCCGACAGCGGATCCCGCAATGCCACGAATGCTGCCGCTTCGTCGTCTTCAGTCGTCCCGCTCATCACCAAAGCGCGCACCGCTCTGGGATCGGCGCGCGTGACGCAGTTCGCATAGCGCCGCAACAGAATTGCGGATTCAGGCCCGCGCGATTCTCCATCGCTTGCGGGCAGGGCATCCGATGCGGGAACGCCAGCGAAATCGGGAATTGGAGCAGCGGCAAAATCCCGGTGATACAGCGCTTGATAGATCACCCCCCGAAAAAGCTCTTCGTGGAATCTTAGGCCATGGCTTTCCAGGCACGCGCTGCTCGCAAGCTGTTGACCTATTCTCCCCGCGAGGCGCGAGCCCGGCGGCGCCGCAAGAAACGCGGCGAGTCGCGATTGCTCGCCATAGCGGCCCACGATGCAACGCGCATAAACAGCGAGCACCCGTCGCGCCTCCTCCTCCCGGTCTCGGCGCATTTCGCGCTCATTGACCTCGGCAGGATCGCGAGCGCGCGACCCCGCCGGCTGCGCGGCGGCCTGTCCTCCGGTGGACAGGGCACACGCCGCGATGAGCTTGAGCACGCGGCTGATCGAGCGAGCGCTCATCTGCCCTCGTCCTGCGGGGGCGAGGGCGTCGGCGCCGTGATTCCTTCGCTCTTCCGATACAGCGCGTCTGCGAGCGGGGCGCGGAGGGTCTCGCGCGTGAAGGGGATGGTCTGGTTCTGATAGAGACACGAGCCGAGCGTGGGCTGGAGCGCGATGAGCGCGGCGAGCTCGGCGGGCGAGCCGGCGGGCTGGCGGATCAGGTGATCGACCCCCGGCGCCCAGGCCGCGACGACGCAGTCACCAAACACGCGGGTCAGCTCGAGCGC
>JACMKH010000036.1 GCA_014380205.1 Sphingomonadaceae bacterium | reverse complement strand
CGTCCGCGACCGCGCGGTCGCCGAGCTTGCCCAGGCGCAGGGCGCGATGCTCGCGCGCGCCGCCGACTGGGTCAGGCCGGGCGGGCGGCTGGTCTACGCGGTCTGCTCGCTCGAGCCCGAGGAGGGGGAGCGCGTGGTCGAGGGCTTGCTCGCGGCGCGCCCCGAATTCGCCATCGATCCGGTGACGGCCGACGATTTGCCAGCAGGAATCGCGCCCACCCAAGCCGGCTGCATCCGCATCCTCCCCGGCATGATCGCCGATCGGGGCGGCGCGGACGGTTTCTTCATCGCGCGTCTGGCGCGCGCCTGATTCGTCCTGGCGATTTTATCCCCCGCCGAGGGCCTCACGCCTCCGCGCCCGCTTGCCCGATTCGCCCCGTCTTCCTAAGGCCTCGCCCTAAATGCAGCAGCCCGTCCGCATCGCACCCTCGATCCTTTCGGCCGATTTCGCGCGGCTCGGCGAGGAGGTGCGCGCGATCGACGCGGCGGGGGCCGACTGGATCCACGTCGATGTCATGGACGGCCATTTCGTGCCCAACATCACGATCGGCCCCGGCGTCGTGAAAGCGCTGCGCGCCCACACCGACAAGCCGTTCGACGTCCATCTGATGATCTCGCCGGTCGATCCCTTCCTCGAGGCCTTCGCCGAGGCTGGCGCCGACACGATCACCGTCCATCCCGAGGCGGGGCCGCACCTCCACCGCACGCTCCAGGCGATCAAGGCGTTGGGCAAACGCGCGGGCGTCTCGCTCAACCCCGCGACCCCGGCCAAGATGCTCGATTATGTGCTCGAGGAGGTCGATCTCGTGCTCGTGATGAGCGTCAACCCGGGCTTCGGCGGGCAGAGCTTCATCGAGAGCCAGCTTGGCAAGATCGAGGCGATCCGCAATCGCATCGAGAAGCTCGGCAAGCCGATCGACCTCGAGGTCGACGGCGGCATCGACGCGGCGACCGCGGCCCGCGCGATAGGGGCGGGGGCTGACGTCCTCGTCGCGGGAACGGCTACCTTCAGGGGCGGACCCGACGCCTATGCCGCCAACATCGCCGCGCTGAGGGCGTCATGACGGCGGAGGGGCGGATCGAGCGCGACTGGCAAGGCGAGGACAGCGTCGAGCCCGGGCGGCGGCTGATCAGGCTCGGCGACAAGGGGCTTTCGCTTTCCGAGCGGCTTTCGACTCGCTGGCACCATTTCGTCTGGCGCACGCCGCTCCACAGGCTGCGGCTGCGCGGCAAATTCCCCTTGAAGCTCGTCGCCGTCCCCGACGATCCGCTCCCCGGCAACCCCGCGCGCGGCGCGGCGCTGCTCGAAGGGCGCGCGATCTGGCGCGGCGAGGAGATCGCGCTCGACGCAATCGACTTCGCCGATCTTCAGGTCTCGCCAGGCTTCGCCGACTATCTCCAGAGCTTCGCCTGGCTGCGCGATCTCGGCGCGGTCGCGAATCGCGTCGAGGGCTCGCCGGTCGCCGAGTCGCTGACGCGCAAATGGCTCGAAAGCCACGCCGAAAAGGTCGGCGGGGAGGCGTGGCGCGCCGATATCTGGGGCTGGCGCGTGTTCATGTGGGCGAGCCACGCGCCGCTGATCCTGTCCTCGGCCGATCTGGTCTATCGCTCGGCCGTGCTCAACACGATCGCGCGCGGCGCGCGCCATCTCGACCGCACCGCCGACAAGGCGCCGCTCGGGGTCAAGCGCGTCGCCGCCTGGGCGGGGGTGATCGCGGCCGGGCTCGTCGTCCAGGGCGAGGATGCG
>JACMKH010000035.1 GCA_014380205.1 Sphingomonadaceae bacterium | reverse complement strand
CGGCCGAAAGCGTCGAGCAGCGCGCGATGGCCGCGCGGGTTCAGGAGCCCGCGATCGTCGTGCTGGCCGTGGATCTCGACGAGCAGCGCCCCGATCTCGCGGAGCAGCGCGACCGACGCGGGCTGGTCGTTGACGCTCGCGCGGCTGCCGCCGTCGGCCTTGACGATGCGGCGCAGGATGAGCGTCTCGCCGGGCTCGGCGTCGAGCCCGCTCTCGGTGACGAGCGCGGCGACGGGGTGACTCGGGGGCACGTCGAAGGTCGCCGAAACGACCGCGCGCTCGGCCCCCTGGCGAACGAGCCCCGAATCGGCGCGCAGACCCAACGCGAGCCCGAGCGCATCGAGCAGGATCGACTTGCCTGCTCCGGTTTCGCCGGTGAGCGCCGAAAGGCCGGACGCGAATTCGAGGTCGAGCGCCTCGATGAGCACGACGTCGCGGATCGAAAGGCCGGTGAGCATCGCGCGACGCTAGCGCAACGCCGGCGCGAAGGACAAGGTTATTTTCCTGTTATGTTCCGGCCGGCGGCATGCGCTCGGCGTGGCGCAGCACTTTGACGAGCGCCTCGCGCACCGGTCCCTCGCCGTTGTTGCCAACGAAATAGACGAGCGTGCCGCTTTGGGGGAACCAGGCGATATAGCTCATGAACACGCCGTCCGATCCCGCATGGCCCGCGCGGAACAGCGCGCCGGCCTCGTCATAGCGTAAGAACAGGCCATAGCCCTCGGCGACGGCCTCCTCGCGGGGCCCGTGTGGAGCGAGCATGATCGCGCGGGCCTCGGGGCTGATCGCGGGATCATCGCCCGTCAGCGCGACGAGGAAGCGCATCATGTCGTCCGACGAGGCCTGCATCCCGCCGTTGCCGCGCAGATTCCAATCCTCGCCGCCGAGCGCGGCGATCCGCGCCGAGATCACCTCCTGCTCGGCGTCGTCGAGATAGCCGTGCGCGAAGCTGTGGCCGTTCGGGGCCGTGGAAGCGAAGCCCGTCGTATGCATCTCCAGCGGGCCCCAGACATGCTCGGCGAGATACGCCTCCCAGCTTTGTCCCGAGACGGCCTCGACGATCCGCGCCATCGTCGAATAGCCGAGGTTCGAATAGTGATTCTCGCCGCGCGGGTGGGCGAGCGGCTGGGCGAGGCAGTGCGCGACGAGCCGCTCGGTCGAGAGCCGCTCGAAATCGTCGCCGCAGGAATCGACCAGCCCCGAGTGGTGGGTAAGCACGTCGTTGATCACGAGCGAGCGGCCCGGCTCGGGCGCGTCGGGGAGATAGGTCCCGACCGTGGCCTCGGAATCGATCCGCCCCTCGGCGATAAGCCGCGCGGCCGCGAGCCCGGTGAAGGTCTTGGTGATCGATCCGATCTGCGCGACCGTCTCGGGTGTGAAGGCGGCGCGCGCCTCGCGGTCGGCAAACCCATACCCCCGGCGCAACAGCGTCTCGCCCCCGCGCCGCACGATCACGGCGCCGCCGAAGCCGGTCGCCTCCGCCGCGCGGAGATCGGCGTCGATCGCGGCAGCGATCTCCTGTGGAGTCTCAGCAACGGCCAAGGTCACCGGAAGGACAAGCAGCGTCGCAAACAGGATCAGGATCAGGCGGCGCATCGGGTTATCCTCCCAACCGCCAGCATAGCAGCAACAGCTATTCCGACAAGTGTCGTTATGTGGGTGTGCAGCGGAAGCCCTGGAACAACCGTCGATGCGACGCGACAATCCGCGAAATGTCCTCGGGCTGCGGCGTCGCGTCCCACTCATCGCGTTCGAAGGTGCCGCCAAGCACCACCCCGTCGGCGCGTGGGAACATGTAGCCCGCTTCGCCGGTGAAGGCGTAATCGACCTCGGGCTGGGGGAGCAGGATCGCGAGCTGGCCGCGGATCGGGCGGATGCCCGCATCGCCGAACAGCGCGCCCGCGCCGAGCCCGGTGCCATTGAACACGAGCGTCTCGGGGAGCGTCGCGATATCGGCTGGTGTCGCGAATTCGCGGACGCGAATCGCTCCGCCGGCGAGATGAACATCGCGCGTGAGCTGGCGCAGGAAGCGGCCGGTCTCGACATACATGGTGTCGAAGCGGCTGAGATTGTCGACCGGAAAGGGATGTTCGGCCGAGTCCAGCCGCCTCGCCGCCGGATGGTATCGCTGAAACGGATCGGAGGGGTCGGGCCCGTCACCCTCGGTGTAGGTGGTGAGCCAGCGGATGCCGTAATCCTCGCCGACCATGATCTGGAAGCGCCGCCAGCTGTAGTCCATCGCCGCCGCGAACTGCGCGCGCCATTCGGGGGTGACCATCGAGTCGCGGTAATGGCCGAAAGGCGAGATCTGCCCCCCAGCGATGTTCGAGGTCGTGTCGGGCGGGAGCGCCTTGGTGTAGATCGTGACGGAAAATCCCGCCTCCTGGACGAGCCGCGCGGTGGTCAGCCCCATCACCCCCGCGCCCATCACCGCGACCGCCCCCTGGTGCCCCGGCAACCCGAGCCGCGTCGCGAGCATCGAGCTGCCCCAGCTCAGGGTGATCCCGGCGCCGCCATGTCCGTAGTTGTGGACCAGCCGCTTGCCGCCAAGCGCCTCGGCGCGGACGACGAAGCCTGCCTCGCGATAGGGGCGCAGGCCCGCGACGGCGCGGATGACGCGATCGGGCGCGACGTAGACGGGGTGAAGCGTGCAGCCGGGATCGAGCGCGCGGGAGGCGAGCCGTGTCGTAGCGCAGGACTGGAGCGCGAAGCCGCCGAGCGTGGCGCCCGCGCCTACAATTAGACGGCGACGGTCGATCGGCTCGGTAGGCAAGCGCCGGATCATGGCTGTTCGCGCCGATGGCGCGCGCGCTCGATTCGCGGGCGGTCGACGATCCCGATCTTCTTCGATCGAATGCGATCGCGCACCGCGTCGATAACGGCGCGAGTGAGCCTCGGCGGCAAATAGCCATAAGCCCATGAATCCCGCGTCGGCGTGATGCCTGGATCGCTCCAATCCACGACATTAGCCTCGCTGATGACGATCCAGGATCGGTCTTCATCGAGGCCGAGGTGCCGGCTCACCGCCGCCGGGATGTCCAGCGCAGCGCCTTTTTCGCGGGGCGGCGAATGGGTGATCGCGCAAGCGAGAAGGAGACTCCTATCCGATTCCTCGGCGCGGACGACGAGGACGACCGCGCAGGGACGAAGCTTCGCTCCTTCCTCTCGCCCTCGCCGCGCTTCGCTCTCCCAAAGATAATCATAGCGTATGACGAGGCCGGGCTTCGGCTCAGGCCTTGCCAACGTCTCAATCCATCAGCTTGTCGAGTTCCGGATCGATGTGCGAGAGATCCACATTCTCCAACGCGTCGATGACCTCTTGGGGGAGATCCTCAACCCTAAAGGCCTCGCGCGTTGGCCGATGCGTCGCCAGCAGGCGCAAGCGCTCATATTCCGCGACATCTAGCAGGACACGCTGCGGGCGGCGGTGCTTGGTGATGAACACGGGCGCCTTGGCGGCCTGCTCGATGTAGAGGCCGGTGCGGTTTTGGAACTCGGTCGAGGTGACCTCCATGGCAACAACTCCTAGTCTAGCCAATATAGCTATTATAACCAATTTAACGACGTGTCAATCGGACGAGGCGCTTTCGAGCGTCTCCACCGTCAGCCGGTCGTTGGTGTAGACGCACACCTCGGCCGCGATTGCCATCGCCTTGCGCGCGATCGCCTCGGCATCGGCCTCATACTCGGTCAACGCCTTGGCGGCGGCGAGCGCGTAGTTGCCGCCCGATCCGATCGCCGCGATGCCCCCCTCGGGCTCGAGCACATCGCCGTTGCCGGTCAGGATCAAGGTCACGTCCTTGTCGGCGACGATCATCATCGCCTCGAGATTGCGGAGGTATTTGTCGGTCCGCCAGTCCTTGGCGAGCTCGACCGCCGCGCGCATCAATTGGCCGTGGAACTGCTCGAGCTTCTTCTCGAGCCGCTCGAACAGCGTGAAGGCGTCCGCCGTCGCCCCAGCGAAGCCGCCGATGACATTACCGTCGCCGAGCCGGCGCACCTTCTTTGCGTTGGGCTTGATCACGGTCTGCCCCATCGAGACCTGGCCGTCGCCGGCGATGATCACCTTGCCGCCCTTGCGGACCGAGAGAATGGTGGTGCCATGCCAGACGGGCATCGCGCTGCTGTCGTTGTTCATGCGCCGCGATATGGCGCGCGCGGCGCGTCGCCGCAACGCCGCGCCGTTCTACTAAACAATTGTCAAGCATTGCCGACCTATAGCCCGCGCCATGTCGCGCGGGGGCAAAGCGATCGAGGGGCGGCTGCTCGACGACCCCCGGGTGGCGGCGATGCTCGCCAGGGTCAGCGATTTCACGCTCAGCGAAACCGACGCCGAGGGCATCTGCACGCGCTTCGAGCCCTATTCCGACCTCTATACGCTTGCGCCGCCTACCGAGATCATCGGCCAACGGCTCGACTATTACTATCCGCCCCAAGAACGCGCCAACGGCATGTACGAGCGCTTTCTCGCGGCGGCGCGCGCGAACGGCCGCGTCGAGGGCGAGGGCTGGCGCTACCGGATCGACGGGACGCGGCGCTGGATGCGTTTCTCGATCGAGGCACGCCGCGACGAGGCGGGCGAGATCACGGGCTTCGTCGGCGTCAGCTACGACGTCACCCACGAACGCGACTCGGCGCGCAAGCTCTATGCGAGCGAGGAGGCGATGCGCTTCCTCGTCAACGGGCTCACCGGCCACGCGATTTACATGCTCGATCCCGACGGGGCGGTGACCAACTGGAACGCGGGCGCCGAACGGCTCAAGGGCTATATCGCCGAGGAGATCGTCGGCCAACATTTCTCGTGCTTCTACACCGAGGAGGACCGCGCCGCGGGGCTCCCCGCCCGGGCGCTCGCGATCGCGCGCGACGAGGGGCGCTTCGAGGGCGAGGGCTGGCGCATACGCAAGGACGGATCGCGCTTCCGCGCGCACGTCCTCATCCAGCCGCTGGTCGACTATGAGGACAAGTTCGTCGGCTTCGCCAAGATGACGCGCGACATCACCGCCGAGCACCGCGCCGCCGAGGATCTCGCCGACGCGCGCGAGAAGCTCGCGCAGACCCAGCGGCTGCGTTCGCTCGGCGAGCTCACCGGCGGGATCGCGCACGATTTCAATAATCTGCTCACCGTGATCCGGGGCTCGGCCGAGCTGTTGAGCCGCCCCGGCTTCGACGAGGCCAAGCGGGGACGCCAGCTCCGCGCGATCATCGAGACCGCCGATCGCGCCGCCGAGCTCACCGGCCAGCTGCTCGCCTTCGCGCGCCGCCAGCCGCTCCAGCCGCGCGCGCTCGATCTCAACGAGCAGATCGCCGGTATGGCCGAATTGCTCGGACGCACGCTCGGCAAGCCTATCGCGATCAGGACGCGGCTCACGCCCGATCTGTGGTCAATCACCGCCGACCCGGCCCAACTCCACAGCGTGATCCTCAATGCCGCGATCAACGCGCGCGACGCGATCGCTGGCCAGGGCAGTGTCACCTTCATCACCGAGAATGTCGCGGCGCCCGAGGGCGATTGCGTGCGTCTCGCGATCGTCGACGACGGCGAGGGGATGAGCCCCGAGGTGCGCGCGCGCGTCTTCGAGCCCTTTTTCACGACCAAGCCGGTCGGCAAGGGGACCGGGCTCGGGCTCAGCCAGGCCTATGGCTTCGCCGCGCAATCGGGCGGCCGCATCGAGATCGACAGCGCGCCCGGCGAGGGGACGACGCTCAGCCTCTATCTCCTCCACGTGCTCGTGTTCCGGCTCGTCAGCGCGTTGTTCTGGGAATAGAAGCTCATGTCGCCATGAAACATGTTGCCGCCCTGGCGGGTCACGATGT
>JACMKH010000278.1 GCA_014380205.1 Sphingomonadaceae bacterium | reverse complement strand
GGGCTCGGCAGGCGGTTCCACGCGCGGCGCAGCCTCGGTGCGTGCCGCGTCGGCGGCCGCGATCTGGCGCTTTACGGTCGCGACCATCGCCCCGATCGTCGCGTCGCGCCGATCGATCCAGTCGATCCATTGATAATCCTGGAGCCAATAGGAGAGCCCCTTCGGCTCGATAGCCTCAAGCCGGACGGGATAGACGAGCTTGTTGTTGTCCTCCGCGAGCATCAGCTCGCGCTTGACGTGCTTGGACTGGTCGCTGCGCGCGCAGAACAAGAGGATGATCATGTCCGACCGGTGCAGCTGATCGATGATCGCGCGGTCGAACGAAACGCCGGGCTCGATGTCGTCGGGGGCCATCCAGCCCTCGACGCCGTGACGGCCGAGCACCCCCTTCAGATGGCGCGCGGTCTGGTCCTGCGACGAATGATGGCTGATGAACGCCACCGGCCGGCGCGCGCCTCGCCGGGTCTGACGGCTTTCGGCCATTACCTCACATCCCACCCGAGCGTTCGCGACCGCGTCCCGGTTTTGCACCCGAGGCCTTTGCGGCGCAACCGAAAACGGGTTTCAGGACCCGACAGGCAAGGCGCGCCTGCCGGCGCGCGTCGGGATCAGCCCCCGCCCTCTTCCCCGCCCGGATCGGGCTCGCATTCGCCGGTGCGGCGTCCCTCGACCCTGCCCGAAATGCGCAACGGACCGCCCTCGCTGCCCGCGCCGCCCTCGATCGCGATCGTCGAGTCGAGCGCATAGCTCGTCGGCGTATAGGTCCCCTCCATGTGAAGCGTCATCGAGCCTTCCATGCCCTCGCTTTGGCACGATCCGTCGATCAGCAGTTGCCCGCCCGACATCGAGAACTCGCTGTAGGTGCAGTTCTCGCCGTCCTCGCCCGAGAACATGTTGCCTTGCGGATTGCGCGCCTGCTCGGGCGTGACGCAGCTCGACGTCACCTGGGGCTCGCCCATCTGCTCATCCATCATCGCACGCGCCTCGGGCGGCATGCCCTCGGCATCGAACTCGGTTAGCCGCGCCGTGACCTCCCATTCGCCTGGCCGCATCGTGACCCGGCCGGCCTCGGCCGCGACTTCCTCCGAGCTGATCTCGCCGTCGCCATCGCGATCGGCGCCGCCGTCCGAGCAGGCCGCGAGCAGCGCCAGCGGCGCCAGCGCGAGAGGGCTAAGTCTGAGCATGGTCATTCCTTCGCTTCTACGCCGGGCGCGATCGGCCTCGCGCCCGGCGCAAACGGGCGTTCTCGAGTCAGCACTCGTCCGATTTGTGCTCGGCGCGGACGGTTCCCGACATGGTGATCTCGCCGACCGGATCGGGCATCGTCATCTCCATCTCGAGATCAGTCTCGAAGCTCGTGCGCTCATAGGTGCCGTTCATCGTGATGTGCGCCTCGGCCGGCCCGAACTGCGCGCCCGAGCAGGTCGCATCGAGCGATATGTTGCCGCCGCTCATCTCGCGCTCCGCGAATTCGCAGCCGCCCTCGTTCGACGGCGCGAACATCCCGCCATCGGGGTCGCGCGCCTCTTCGGGCGTGATGCAGATCGTCTGCGCGGGAGGCGTCGGCATCCCCGAGGCGATCTGCGCCTGCGCTTCGGGCGGCGCGTTGGGCACGTTCACCTCGTCGATCTCCATCGTCATTTCCCATGCGCCGGGCTCGATCTCGGTGCCGCTCGAGCAGGCCGCGAGCAACGCGAGCGCCGCGCAGGTCATCATCAGTCGTGTCATGGCATTCCCCTTTAAGACCAGTGTGGCGCGACCCGGTCGCGCGATGCCTAGCAGCTTCAAATCGAGATTGCGCGCGCAAAATTCACGCCCATATCGGGAACATGGCGATCGCGATCAGAACCGGGCTCGACGAGCCCGACACCGGCCAGGCATTCATCCCCCACCGCCCCGAGCGCCCCGACAAGGCCGAGGGCGGCAGGCGCTTCACGCTGGTCTCGGACTATGAGCCCTCGGGCGACCAGCCGGCCGCGATCGCCGAGCTCGTCGAGACCGCGCGCGAGGGCGAGAAGGACCAGGTGCTGCTCGGCGTCACCGGATCGGGCAAGACCTTCACCATGGCCAAGGTTGTCGAGGCGCTCCAGCGCCCCGCGCTCGTGCTCGCGCCCAACAAGATCCTCGCCGCGCAGCTCTATGGCGAATTCAGGCAGTATTTTCCCGAGAACGCGGTTGAATATTTCGTCAGCTATTACGACTATTACCAGCCCGAGGCGTACGTCCCGCGATCGGACACCTACATCGAGAAGGAAAGCTCGGTGAACGAGGCGATCGACCGGATGCGCCACAGCGCAACGCGATCGCTGCTCGAGCGCGACGACGTGCTGATCGTCGCCTCGGTCTCGTGCCTCTACGGCATCGGCTCGGTCGAGACCTACAGCGCAATGATCTTCGACCTTAGGAAGGGGCAGAGCGTCGACCAGCGCGAGATCATTCGCAAGCTCGTCGCGCTCCAGTACAAGCGCAACGACCAGGCGTTCGCGCGCGGCAATTTTCGTGTGCGCGGCGACGCGCTCGAGATTTTCCCGTCGCATTACGAGGACCAGGCCTGGCGCGTGAGCTTCTTCGGCGACGAGATCGAGGAAATCGGTGAATTCGATCCGCTCACCGGCAAGAAATCGGCAAGCCTCGACCACGTCCGCGTCTATGCAAACAGCCACTATGTGACCCCCGGCCCGACGCTCAAGCAGGCGATGGAGGCGATCCGCTGGGAGCTCACCGAGCGCCTCAAGGAGCTTCACGCCGAGGGCAAGCTGCTCGAGGCGCAACGGCTCGAGCAGCGCACCCATTTCGACTTGGAGATGATCGCCGCGACGGGCTCATGCGCGGGAATCGAGAATTATTCGCGCTTCCTCACCGGCCGCCTCCCCGGCGAGCCGCCCCCCACCCTGTTCGAATATCTGCCCGAGAACGCGCTGCTCTTCGTCGACGAGAGCCACCAGACCATCCCCCAGGTCGGCGCGATGGCGCGCGGCGACCATCGCCGCAAGATCACCCTCGCCGAATACGGCTTCCGCCTGCCGAGCTGCATCGACAACCGCCCGCTGCGCTTCAACGAATGGGACGCGATGCGCCCGCAGACGGTCAGCGTCTCGGCGACGCCGGGGCCGTGGGAGATGAACCAGACCGGCGGCGTCTTTTCCGAGCAGGTCATCCGCCCGACCGGGCTGATCGATCCGCCCGTCACCATCCGCCCGGTCGAAGAGCAAGTCGACGACTGCATCGACGAATGCCGCAAGACCGCCGCGCTCGGCTACCGCACGCTCGTCACCACGCTGACCAAGCGCATGGCCGAGGACCTCACCGAGTTCATGCACGAAGCAGGGCTCAGGGTCCGCTACATGCATTCGGACGTCGAGACTCTCGAGCGCATCGAGCTGATCCGCGATCTGCGCCTCGGCGTCTATGACGTTCTCGTCGGCATCAACCTGCTCCGCGAGGGGCTCGACATCCCCGAATGCGGGCTCGTCTGCATCCTCGACGCCGACAAGGAGGGCTTCCTGCGCTCCGAAACGTCGCTGATCCAGACTATCGGCCGCGCCGCGCGCAACATCGACGGCCGCGTCATTCTTTACGCGGACCGCATCACGGGCAGCATCGAGCGCGCGCTCGCCGAGACCGACCGCCGCCGCGAGAAGCAGCTCGAATACAATGAGGCGAACGGCATCACCCCCCAATCGATCCGAAAAAACGTCGCCGACATCGTCGCCCACGCTGCCTCGCGCGACCAAGTCACGGTCGAGATCGACGATCCCGAGGTCAACAACCTCGTCGGCCACAACCTCCGCGGCTACATCCAGGATCTCGAGAAGCGCATGCGCGCCGCGGCCGGGGATCTCGAGTTCGAGGAGGCCGGCCGCCTTCGCGACGAGATCAGGCGGCTCGAGGCCGACGAGCTGGGCCTACCCGCCCACGACCGCGTGGCGACGCCGCGCGGACGCGCGACCGAGGGCCGCCCGGGGACGCGTAAGACGCGCTACGGAAAGACGCGCAAGATGCGAATGGGGCGGTAAGGGGTGTTCGGAATTTACAAAAAAAAAAGCGAGCGATTTAGCCCCAGGCGTAAATCGGCCAGCCGCGCTTCTCCGCGATCCGCCTGAGCTTCGCGGTCGGGTTCACCGCGATCCGCTCGTCGGCCCATTCGAAGGCGGGCATGTCCGAGGGGCTGTCGCTGTAGAAGCGCGCTGTGAAGCTGTCGCGCGACAAATTCTCCTGCTCCATCCAGCGGTGGAGCAGCCGGAGCTTGCCCTCCGCGTAGCAATTCTCGCCGTCGATCCGCGCATAAACCACGCCGCCCTCGCCGCGCATGCTGCCGGTCGCGAGCGCGTCGTCGAAGCCGAGTCGGCGCGCGAGCGGGACGACATAATAGGCGAAGGAGGCGGTCGCGAGGACGAGTCGGCGGCCCGACTTGCGATCGGCCTCGATCAGCGCGAACGCCTGGGCGTGGACATTGTCGCGCAGCGTCCGCTCGGCGAACTCCTCGCCGATCGGCGCGAGCTGGTCGGGGTGGAGCATGTGGCCGAGCAGCAGATGCTGGTTGACCTCCTTCAAGCGCCCGCGATCGATCATGCGCAGCAGATAGGCGACCGAGACCGCGAGCACGGCGGGGAGCAGGAGCAGCCGCCACGGATCGATCCGCCGCGCCGCGAAGATCAGGAAGGGTGTCCAGGTCGCGCGCCGCGTGATCGTGCGGTCCATGTCGTAGATCGCGATTTCGGTCATCGCTCCACCGAATAGCACATCGGCGCGTCTTGCCGAGGCCGCATTTTGCCCGCACAACCGCGCGCGTGAGCATGCGGGCCGATTTCAGCGAGCAAATCGATGGCGAATCGCGCGTCCTACGCTTCACCGGGCGGCTCACCGTCGCCCGGATCGGCGATCTTCCCGCGCGGCTCGACGCGCTCGAGGCGCCGCCGCGGCGCGTCGATCTCTCGGCGGTCCAGCGCGTCGACACGATCGGCGCCTGGCTGATCCACCGGCTCGTCCGCGATCACGGCGTCCGCGTCGAGGGGGCGAGCCCCGAGGCGACGCGGTTGATCGAGCAGGTCGGCGAGGGCGACGTCGAGATCAAGATGCGACCCGAGGTGGGTTGGCGGTTTCCGGGAGTGTTGTCGCGAATCGGCGCGAGCACGATGCACTGGTTCTCGAACCTCAAGGGCCTGCTCGCCTTTTTCGGCGGGCTGATGATCGCGATCGGCCAGCTCGCCCGCGAGCCGCGTCGCTTCCGCTACAACGCGGTGGTTCAGCGCTTTGAGACGGTCGGCGTCGCCTCGCTAGGCATCGTCGGGCTGATGAGCTTCCTGATCGGCATCGTCATCGCCCAGCAGGGCGCGATCCAGCTCCGCCAGTTCGGCGCCGAGATCTACACGATCAACCTCGTCGGCCGGATCACGACGCGCGAGCTCGGCGTGCTGATGACCGCGATCATGGTCGCGGGCCGCTCGGGAAGCGCCTTCGCCGCGCAACTGGGCTCGATGAAGCTCGCCGAGGAGGTCGACGCGATGCGCACGATCGGCGTCTCGCCGATGGAGGCGCTGGTGCTGCCGCGTGTGCTCGCGACGACCTTGATGATGCCGCTGCTCGCCTTTTACGCCACATTCGTGATGATTTTCGGCGCGGGGCTGCTGTGCTGGATAACGCTCGAGATCCCGCCGGCGACTTATGTCATCCGCATGCGCGAGGTCGTGCCCCTCACCGACCTGTGGATCGGCCTCATCAAGGCGCCGATTTTCGGCATCCTCATCGGCCTCGTCGGCTGCTACAACGGCATGCAGGTTCAGGGCAACAACGAGGAGGTCGGGCTCAAGACCACCGCCGCGGTGGTTCAGGGCATCTTCCTCGTCATCGTGCTCGACGCCTCGTTCGCGATGTTCTTCGCCTCGATTGGCTGGGTCTGATGCACGATCCGGTGATCACGGTGCGGGGGCTGAGAAACGCGTTCGGCGAGCATGTCGTCCACGAGGATCTCGATCTCGAGCTGCGCCAGGGCGAGATTCTCGGCGTGGTCGGCGGGTCGGGCACGGGCAAGTCGGTGCTGATGCGCTCGATCATCGGGCTGCAGGAGCCCGCGGCGGGCGAGATCACGATCTTCGGCAAGGATTTCACCGATGCCGACGAGGAGGAGGGGCTCAAGCTGCGCCGCCGCTGGGGCGTGCTGTTCCAGAACGGCGCGCTATTCTCGACGCTCACCGTCGGTGAGAACGTCCAGGTTCCCTTGCGCGAGTTCTACAAGCATATCGACCGCAAGCTGCTCAACGAGATCGCCGGATTCAAGGTCGCGATGACCGGGCTCGCGTCCGAGGCGGCATCCAAATATCCATCCGAGCTTTCCGGCGGGATGCGCAAGCGCGCGGGTCTCGCGCGCGCGCTGGCGCTCGACCCGACCCTGCTGTTCCTCGACGAGCCCACCGCCGGGCTCGACCCGATCGGCGCGGCGGCGTTCGACGAGCTCATCGTCGAGCTCAAGCAGACTTTGGGGCTCACCGTCTTCCTGATCACCCACGATCTCGACACGCTCTACACGATCTGCGACCGCGTGGCGGTGCTCGCCGACGGGAAGGTCATCGCGACGGGGACGATTCCGGAACTGCTTGCGCTCGATCATCCCTGGATACAGGAGTATTTCAACGGACCGCGCGGGCGCGCCGCCTCCACGGCGATCGAGCGCGAGCGGGCAATGGGGGCAGGCGCCTGATGGAAAACCGATCGAACCAGATACTCGTCGGCGGCGTCGTGCTCGGCCTGCTCGTGCTGGTCGCGCTGTTCTTCGTGTGGTTCGCGGGGCTCGGCGGCGGGGTCCACAAGCCCTATGACATCTATTTCGAGCAGTCGGTCGAGGGGCTCAACCGCGGCTCGAGCGTGACCTATTCGGGCGTTCCCGCCGGCGAGGTCGTCGAGATCGAGCTCGTCCCCAACAACCCCGGGGTCGTGCGCGTGCGCATCCATGTCGAGGAGGATGTGCCGGTGCTGCGCGGCACCACCGCCACGGTTCAGGGAATCGGCTTCACCGGCGTCTCCCAGGTCACGCTCGGCGGGGGCCGCCAGGGCGCGGGCGAGATCACCGAGCCCGGACCCGACGGCGTCCCCGTCATCCCGACCCGCCCCGGCGCGCTCGGCGAGTTGCTCACCAATGCGCCGCGCCTGCTCGAGCGGCTGACCGGCTTGACCGAGCGGCTGGCGCTGCTGCTTTCCGACCGCAATCAGGCCTCGATCGCGGGCATCCTCGAGAACACCGAGGTGCTGACGCGCGAAATTTCGGCGCGCAGCCCCGAGATCGCGGCGACGCTCGCCGAGATGCGCGTCGCGATCCAGCGCGCTGGCGCGGCGACCGAGGAGATCGGCGAGCTCGCCGACACCACCGACCGGCTGCTCACCGCCGACGGCCAGGCGCTGATGCGCGATCTGCGCTCGGCGGTCGCCTCGGCCGAGACGAGCATGGATACGTTGAACGCGACGATCGGGGACGCGCGGCCGGGGCTTCAGGCCTTTTCGCAGCAGACTATCCCCGAGCTCGGCGAACTGATCCGCGATCTGCGCGTGATGACCGATTCGCTGGGCGATCTCAGCCGCCGCGCCGAGCGCAACGGCGCGGGTTCGATCATCGGCGGGCAGCGGCTGCCCGATTACGTGCCGGAATGAAGGGGCGATCGACCATGAAGCCATTTTTCGCGCTCGCCGCCGCCGTGGCGCTGCTTTCGGGCTGCCTCAGCCTTTCGCCCGCGCCGCCGCCGTCGCTGATGACGCTCACAGCCGAGCAGCGCGTCGCGCCCGGCGCGGCGCGCTCGGCGGGGCCCGGTGACGCGATCACCATCGTCGAGCCCGAGCTCGATCCCGCGCTCCAGACCCAACGGCTACCCGTAACGACGAGCGACACCGCCATCTCCTATCTCAAGGACGCGCTTTGGGTCGAGACGCCCGACGTGCTGTTCCAGACGCTGCTCTCCGAGGTGGTCGAGGCGCGGACCGGGCGCGTCGTGCTCAATCCCGCGCAATTCTCCGCCGATCCGGGGACGCGCGTCACCGGCCAGCTCCACCGCCTCGAGCTTGACGCGCGCACGCGCGAAGGCGTGATCGTTTACGACGCCCAGATTTCGACGAGCGCGGGCGTGCGCACGCGTCGCTTCGAGGCGCGCGTCGTCGCAGCCGCCGAGGACCCCCAAAGCGTCGCCGCCGCGCTCAACCGCGCCGCGAACCAGATCGCGGTGGAATTGTCGGACTGGGTGGTCGGCGGCTAGGCCGCCGCGCGCGCCTTGGCGATCTCGCGCTTGAGGCGCCGCGCCTTGAGGCTGAGCCGCTCGTCGCGCGTCTTGAGCAGCCAGTTGTCCAGCCCCCCGACATGCTCGACCGAGCGCAGCCCCGAGGTCGACACGCGCAGCTTGACCCCGCGGTCGAGCGCGTCCGAAAGCAGTGTCACATTCTGAAGGTTGGGCAGAAAGGTCTTCTTGGTCCGCACATGCGAGTGCGAGACGTTCATTCCCACCAGCCGGCCCTTGCCGGTCAGCTCGCAAACACGCGACATCGTCGATCGTCCTGGAAACGGGGCTCGGCCCGGAAAGCGCGCGACCTAGCGATCCGCGCCGGATTCGTCAACCGCGCGGGTCGGGGCGAGGCAACTTCGCCGCGCCTCGGCCGTTGACCCGCCGTAACGAAACCCCGGAGAGCCGCATGCGCGCCATTTTAACCCTGCTGATCCTCGCGATCGTCGTCGTCGTCGTTTTGATCATGACCAACGTAATCGACGTGCGACAGACCCAAGAGGCCCAGCTTCCCACCTATGACGTCGACACCCCCGAGGTCGATGTCGGCACCGAAACGCGCGAGATCGAGGTGCCCACCATCGATGTCCAAAGCGCCGACGAGGCCGAGGCCGAGGAAGCGGCGGTCAACGAGCAACAGCGATGAAGGCGCTGCAGATCGTGACAGCGGTGCTCGTGCCGCCAGTCGGCGTGTTCCTCAAGCGTGGCATCTCGGCCGAGTTCTGGATCGCCTTCGCGCTGACCCTGGCATTTTTCGTGCCGGGCCTGGTCTACGCGCTGGTGGTCGTGCTCAAGCCTTGAGGCGCGCGGCCGGCGGCCTATGGTCGCTGGAATGAGCTTCCCCCTCCCTCCGCCGATGCGCCGCGCGTTCGAGCTCGCCGAGGCGGCGGGGGCGGCGGGCGAGGTTCCGGTCGGCGCGGTGGTGACGCGCGACGGCGCGATCCTCGCCGAAAGCGCCAATACGATGCGCGCCGCCGCC
>JACMKH010000277.1 GCA_014380205.1 Sphingomonadaceae bacterium | reverse complement strand
GGGCCGTCGCTCTCGGCCGAGCTGGTCAGCGCGCGCCGCTCGGCGGCGGTGAGCTTGCCCGCCTGCATCATCCCGTCGACGAACAGCCGCAGCCCCGATTCGGTCGGCACGCGTCCGGCGCTGGTATGCGGCGCGGCGAGCAGCCCGAGCTCCTCGAGATCCTGCATGACGTTGCGGATCGAGGCGGGCGAAAGATTGAGCCCCGCGAGCCGCGAGACGGTGCGCGAGGCGACGGGGGCGCCCGTGCCGATGTACGATTCGACCACCGCGCGAAAAACCTCGCGCGCGCGGTCGTTCAGGTCGGTGACGGGGATGCTCGCCATGGAGCGAACGTAGGGCCGCCGATGGTCCGGCTCAACTCTGCTCAGCGTGGCAGCCGCTCCATACCCGGCGACCCAATGAACTCCCCAATCGGTAGCATCCCCGGCGCCTCGCGCAGCGCCTCCGCCAGCGCTTCGTTTCCCGGCCCCCGGCAGCCGTAGTAATAGGAAAGCCTATCCACCCCCGCCTGCTCGCGCCAGGTCACCGTCGCCGAGGGCATGTCGGTCGCGGCGAGGCCGCAGCGCGGATGGCCGTGGCTGATGGTGAGCTCGCCGTCGGGGCGATGCGGGGCGAGGCGCGCAGCGAAGGCGCGGTATTGCGCGGGGCTGATCTCGAAGCGACGCTCGCCCGTAACCGCGGTGAAGCGCTCGCCGGTGAAGGTCCCCGCGCCGTTGCTGAGCAGCTCGACGCGGTAGACCGGGCACGTCCCGAAGCACGGGCCGGTCTCGTAGACGATCGCCGAATGCGTCGGCGGCAGATGCCCGGCCTGTCCCGAGGCGGGCGCGCACGAGGCGAGCGCGGCGAGCAGCGCGGCGGCGGACAGGCGAAGCGGCATCGCGCATCTCCTCGGAAAGGCGCGCGGGGGCGATGGGGCGGCGGCCGTGAATTGGCGGTGAATGCGCGCTCGGGCCGCGCTTGACAGCTGCATAGACGAGGAGAATGCCGTGACCGTGAACGGCCCACCGAGGAGCCGCCACGCCATGGCCCAGGACAACCGGATCACTTTCTACGACCTCCAGCTCGCCTCGGGCGCGACGATCAGCCCGTTCGTCTGGGCGACCAAATATGCGCTCGCGCACAAAGGGTTCGAGATCGATGTCGTTCCTGCGCGCGATCAGCTACTAGTACGAACGAAGATCGCCGGCTGATCCGGCGAAGGGGAACGCGGCATGCGCAATCTCGAAGGCAAAGTCGGCTTCGTCACGGGCGGCGCGAGCGGCATCGGCCTCGGCATGGTCAGCGCCTTCCTCGGCGAGGGGATGAAGGCCGTCGTCGCCGATTACGACGAGGCGCATCTCAATCAGGCGCGGTCGGTGCTTGCGGGCTCGAACGCGGTCCATTTCCTCAGGGTCGACGTCTCGGATCGCGCCGCGCTCAAGGCCGCCGCCGACGAGGCGCTCGCGGTGTTCGGCAGGATCCATGTCCTCTGCAACAACGCGGGCGTCGGCGGCGGCGGCGCGGTCGACGATCCCGATTTCGACGATTGGGACCGCGCGATGGGGGTCAATCTGGGCGGCGTCGTCAACGGCGTGAAAATCATCGTCCCGATCATCAAGGATCAGGGCGAGGGCGGCCATGTCGTCAACACCGCCTCGATGGCGGGCGTTGTCCCGCTCCCCGGCCTCGGCGCCTATTCTGCCGCCAAATACGCGGTGCGCGGGCTCAGCGATTCGCTCCGCATGTCGCTCGCCCCGCACGGCATCGGCGTCTCGTGCCTGTTCCCCGGCGCGACGCGCTCGGCGCTGGTGGAGGTCCCCGAGGAGGGCGAGGAGCCGCCAGCGACCGAAGACGGCCCCTCGCCCGCGCTGATGCACGAGCTGTGGGCCGCGATGCGCGTTGCGATGGACCCGCTGGAAATGGGCGCGGCCGTGGTCGAGGCGATCAGGGAGAACCGCCCCCACATCTGCACCCACGCGGAATTTCTCGACGAGGTCCGCGAGCGCAACCGTGCGTTCGAAGCTGCCTTCCCGGCGGATGCCCAAATCCCCGAGGCGCGCTCGCGCTTCGAGGCGACGCGCCGCGCGCTCGCGACGGAATTGCTCACCATGCCCGCGAAGGACTAGCGACGCCGTCAGACGGAATCGTCGTTTTCGATCCGAAGGGGGACAGCTGAACGGGCTGAATGGTCCACCGACGATCGTCCGAAGACAGCGCCGCCAGTGAGGGCTCCCGCCATCGCCCCGATGAGCTGCGCTGCAATGAAAGCGAGCACATCGGCGGGCGCAATTCCCGCGAAGCTGTCCGAAAGGCTTCGCGCCACGGTGATCGCGGGATTGGCGAAGCTGGTCGACGAGGTAAACCAATATGCCGCCGTGATGTAGAG
>JACMKH010000276.1 GCA_014380205.1 Sphingomonadaceae bacterium | reverse complement strand
CGACAAGGCGCTTCACATCGCGGGGCTCGGCAAGTCGCCGCGCCGGACGATCGCGACCGACGAACGCCACCGGATGCGGCTCGACGCGCTCGAAGCGGCGATCGAGACCGACCGCGGCGCCGGCGTCGAGCCCTGGCTCGTCGTCGCCTCGGCGGGGACGGTCGACACCGGCGCGGTCGATCCACTGGCGGACATCGCCGCACTCTGCGCGCGCCACGGCCTCTGGCTCCACGTGGATGGCGCCTATGGCGGACTGTTCGCGCTGTGCGACGAGGGCCGCACCGCGCTCGCGGGGATCGAGGCGGCCGACACGCTCGCGCTCGATCCGCACAAGACGCTGTTCCTGCCCTATGGCACGGGCGCGGTGCTCGCGCGCGACGGCGCGCATCTGCTCGCTTCGTTCAGCGCGACCGCCGATTACATGCGCCCGCTCGGCGCGCTCGACGTGGGCCCTTCGCCCGCCGATCTCTCGCCCGAGCTCACCCGCCACTTCCGCGCGCTGAGGCTGTGGCTGCCGCTCCAGATCGCCGGAGTCGCCGCGTTCCGCGCGGCGATGAGCGAAAAAATCCAGCTCGCGCGCTATTTCCACGCGCGCTTGGCCGAAACCCCCGGCTTCGACCCCGGCCCCCCGCCCGACCTTTCGGTGGTCGCCTTCCGCTACCTGCCCGAGAGCGGTGATGCCGACACGTTCAACGATCGCCTGCTCGCGCGGATCCAGGACGAGGGCCGCGTCCTTCTCAGCGGCACCCGCATCGACGGTCGCTCGTGGCTGCGCTGCGCGATCCTCTCGTTCCGCACGCATCTCGCGCATGTCGACGAGGCGATCGACATCATCCTGCGCACGGCGGCTGATCTCGATTCGTGAGGTGAAAGTCAGACGCCGTGGTACGCCCGGTACCATTCCACGAACCTCGGCACACCCTCCTCGATGCTCGTCGTCGGTCTGAACCCCAGATCGCGCTCGATCGCCGCGATGTCCGCCGCCGTCGCCGGCACGTCCCCCGGCTGGATCGGCTGGAGATCGCGCACCGCCTTTCGCCCCAGCGCGTTCTCGAGCACGTCGATCATGTGCATCAGCTCCTCCGCGCGGTTGTTGCCGATGTTGTAGAGCGCGTGCGGGCCGATGCTCCCGCCCGTCTTCTCCGCCCCGTCGTCGGCGGGCGGATGGTCGAGCGCCGCGACCACCCCGGTCACGATGTCGTCGATATAGGTGAAGTCGCGCCGCATCTCGCCGTGGTTGAACACGGGGATCGGCTCGCCCGCCAGAATCTTCTCGGCGAAGATCCACATCGCCATGTCGGGCCGCCCCCACGGCCCATAGACTGTGAAGAAGCGCAGTCCCGTCATCGGCAGCCGATAGAGATGCGCGTAGCTTTCGCTCATCAGCTCGTCGGCCTTCTTGGTCGCGGCGTAGAGCGAGACGGGGCGGTCGACGCGGTCCTCGACGCGGAACGGGAAGTCGGTGTTGCCGCCATAGACCGAAGAGGAGGAGGCATAGACCATGTGCCGCGTCTCCCGCGCGCGCGCGACCTCCATCACGTTGAGATGTCCCGCGAGGTTCGAGCGGACATAGGCGCGCGGATTGGTCAGGCTGTAGCGCACTCCCGCCTGCGCGCCGAGATGGATTATCCGGTCGAAGTCGCGCCCGGCGAGCGCCGCATCGAGCGCCTCGTGATCGGCGAAATCGCACAGGAGGAACTCGAACCCCTCCTCGCCGATCTCCGCGAGCCGGTCGCGCTTGAGCTGGACGCTGTAATACTCATTGAGATTGTCGACCCCGATCACGCGCTCGCCGCGCGCGATCAGCCGCCGGCAGACATGCATGCCGATAAACCCCGCCGCGCCGGTGACCAGAACCGCCATCGCGCGCGCCCTAGCCGCGCGGGCCCGCGAACGCCAGCGCCGGGGTTTTCCCGCGCCGCTCAGCCGCTATATAGGCGCGCGCCTGCTGGGGCGTGGCCAAGTGGTAAGGCAGCGGCTTTTGGTGCCGCCATTCGCAGGTTCGAATCCTGCCGCCCCAGCCAGCGCCTCACAATCTGATTTATCCCACAAACTGGAGAATCCGGAAGTTGTGGGATAATCGTTTCGCATGACCATCCGTTGTGGGCGTGACGACCGATGAACCCGCTGCGCCGCGCGCTGATCGGCAGGGTCCGCGCGATCTTCAACGATCAGGCGCGCGGCGAGACGCCGGTCAGGCGCAGCGCGGACGCGCTTTTCACGCCCGCGTGCGCGCCTTGGCGCGTGCACGGCGACGTCACCACGATGATGGTCGGGGGCATCGCGGCGCTGCTCCTCCAGATGCTCCATCCGGCGGTGCTCGCGGGGGTATGGGACCATTCGGACTTTCGGCAAGACATGCTCGGCCGGCTGCGCCGCACCGCGCGCTTCATCGCGGTGACGACCTATGGCGCGCGGACCGAGGCCGAGGCGGCGATCGCGCGCGTCCGACAGGTCCACGCGCGCGTGCGCGGGACACTGCCCGACGGCACGCGCTATCGCGCCGACGATCCCGCGCTGCTCGCCTGGGTTCACGTCACCGAGTCGATCAGCTTCCTCGACGCCTGGGTCCGCTATGCCGAGCCGGCGATGCCGATGGCCGATCAGGACCGCTATTTCGCCGAGGCCGCGCGCGTCGCCGAGGCGCTCGGCGCCGATCCGATCCCGCGTTCGCGCGGCGAGGCAGAGGCGCTGATCGCCGCGATGCGCCCCCAGCTCGCCGCCAATGATCGCACGCGCGAGGTCGCGCAAATCGTGCTCTCGCAGCAGGCGCCGAGCCTCGAGCTCAAGCCGGTACGCGCGCTGACCTTCCAGGCGGCAGTCGACCTGTTGCCCGGCTGGGCGCGCGAGATGCACGGCCTCGCCGGCCCACGACTCGCACGTCCGATCGTCCGCGCGGGCACGTTCGGCATGGCGAGCGCGCTGCGCTGGGCGTTTCGCTGATCGCTTGCGCATCGGACGCCCAAACCTATCTTCGGGAGAGACAGGAGAACGCTATGGCTCAGGAAGTCGCGACGCTCGCGGGCGGATGTTTCTGGTGCGTCGAGGCGGTGTTCGACGATGTCGCGGGGGTCAGCGACGTCGAGAGCGGCTACATCGGCGGGCACGTCAGCAATCCCGATTACAAGGCCGTGTGCGGCGGCGACACCGGCCATGCGGAAGCGATCCGCGTCACCTTCGATCCCGATGTGATCGGCTATGGCGACCTGCTCGACATCTTCTTCCACGTCCACGACCCGACCCAGCTCAACCGCCAGGGCGCCGACATCGGCACCCAATACCGCTCGGCGATCTTCCCGCATTCGCCCGAGCAGGAAGCCGAGGCGCGCTCCGCGATCGCGCGCGCGCAGGCGGAGGCGAGCGCGCCCGTCGTGACCACGATCGAGCCGCTGTCGCACTGGTATCCCGCCGAGGACTATCATCAGGAATATTTCGAGCGCGAAGGTTCGCGCAACGGCTATTGCATGGCCGTCGTCGCGCCCAAGCTCCAGAAGTTCCGCAAGAGCTACCAGGCGCGGCTCAAGCGCGAGGCGGCAGGGTAGCTCAGCCGCCGAGCTTCGAGAGTGCGAAGGCGGTGAGGAAGCCGAGCACGGTGATCAGTCCGGCGAAGTCGTGGGTTCCTTCGAACGCTTCGGGAATCATCGTGTCGGCGATCATCGCGAGGATCGCGCCCGCCGCGACTGCCTGCACTCCCGCGATCAGCGCGGGCGAAGCATCCCCGAACAGCGCGTAGCCCGCAGCCGCGGCGACCCCCGAGCACAGCGCGATTCCCACCCACAGGCCGAAGGTGTAGCGCATGCTTCGCCCTTCGCCGCGCATGCCCGCCGCGCTCGATAGCCCCTCGGGCAGGTTCGAGAGGAACACCGCCGCCACGGTCACCCAGCCGACCGCTCCTCCGCGCAGCAAGCCCAGCCCGATCACTATCGATTCGGGGATGCCGTCGAGCAGTGCGCCGAGCGCGAGCGCGCCGCTGTTGTCGCGGTTCCTGGAGAGATCCTCCTCGCGCTTGTCGACCGCGGCGCGCTTGCGGTGTCTCGCGCCCCAGAGGCCGAGCACGTGATTCGCGCCCGTGAACAGCAGGGCGCCCGCCAGCAAGCCGATCGCGACGGGCGCCAGGCCCTCGGCGCGCCACGCGTCGTCGATCAGTTCGAACGACAGCGCCGAGATCAACACCCCCGCGCCGAACGCCATGATCCCGGCGACGATCCTGCGCGAGAGCGGCGCAAACCACCCGATCAGAGCGCCGATCACCAGCGACGAGCCGGCCAGCAGCCCCCACAGTCCCGCCTCGATCGTCGCCGGCATCGATCAGCCTCCCGAATTCCGGGCGGCGCGCATAAGGCGATCGTTGATCGCCCTGCCGATCCCTTCCGAGGCGATCGGCGTGATCGCGATCCGGGCGCGATCGCTCGCGTCGGCCGCGTGGAGCAAATCGAACAGCCGCGCCGCCGCCTCGACAAGATCGCCCGATACGCTCAGCGTCGCATCACCCCGCACCGGCCCGAACCCGATCAGCCATTCATCCGCGCGCGCTTCGGTCGCGTCGAGGCGCAGCGGTTTGGTCGGAGCATAATGACCAGCGAGCTGGCCGGGGGCCTCGACCTTGCCCGCATGGGCTTCGACCAGCGTCATACCGGTCGCGCGGGCGATGTCGTCCGCCGCGATCGGGCCGAGACGCAGGATCGCCACACCGTTCGGGCGCACCGCGACGATCGTCGATTCGATCCCGTGTGCAGTGGGCCCGGAATCGAGGATTAGCGGGATGCGCCCGCCGAGGCTCGCGAGGACATGTCTCGCGCGCGTCGCGCTGATCCGCCCGCTGGCATTGGCCGAGGGGGCGGCAAGCGGCTTGTTCGTCGTTTCAAGCAGCGCCCGCATTGCCGGGTGCGCGGGAACGCGGACGGCGATGGTGGGCAGACCAGCGGTGACTAAGCGCGCGATTCCGCTGTTCTCGCGCAGCGGCAGCACCAGCGTCAGCGGACCCGGCCAAAAGCGCGCGGCGAGCGCCTCGGCTGTCATGTCGAAGCGCGCGATCCGCCGCGCCGCCGCCGCATCGAGCACGTGCACGATTAAGGGATTGAACCCCGGTCGCCCCTTGGCCGCATAAACGCGCGCGACCGCTTCGCCCGAGGTTGCGTCGGCGGCGAGGCCGTAGACCGTCTCGGTCGCTACCGCGACGGGCTCGCCGGCCGCGATCAGCGCGGCCGCATCGGCCAGCGCGGCGTCGCCGAAGGGCAGCACCCGCGTGTCGTGATTGTCGCGCGCCATCGCCGCGCTATAGCCGCATCCGAGCCAAAGCGGAGCCCGCGCCATGAGTTTCACGCCCCCCGTCGCCGAGCAGCGCTTCGTGCTCGATCATGTCGTTCGGATCGAGGAGCTCGCGGCCACCGAGCGCTTCGCCGAGGCGACGCCCGATCTCGTCGACGCGATCCTCGAAGGCGCGGGCCGCTTCGCCGCCGAGACCTTCGCGCCGCTCAACCGGACCGGTGACCAGGTCGGCGCCATGCTGACGAGCAAGGGCGTGATCATGCCCGAAGGCTTTCCCGACGCGTATCGCGCCTATGTCGAGGGCGGCTGGGGCTCGCTCGCCGCACCCGTCGAGCATGGCGGGCAGGGGCTGCCCTTCGCGCTCGCCACCGCCGTGCTTGAAACGCTGGGCGGCGCGAACATGGCGTTCGCGCTATGCCCGACGCTCAACGTCGGCGCGATCGAGGCGCTCGTCCATCACGGGACGCCCGAGCAGCAGGCGCTCTATCTCCCGCACCTCTCGACCGGCGAATGGACGGGCACGATGAACCTGACCGAGCCCCAGGCGGGCTCCGACGTCGGCGCGCTTCGGACCGCCGCGACGCCCCGCGAAGACGGGAGCTTCCTGATCAAGGGGACAAAGATATTCATTTCCTACGGCGACCACGACATGGCCGAGAACATCGTCCACCTCGTCCTCGCGCGCACCCCGGGCGCGCCCGCCGGCACGCGCGGCATCTCGTTGTTCCTCGTTCCCAAGATGCTCGTCAACGACGACGGATCGTTGGGCGAGGCAAACGACCTTCGCGTCGTCTCGCTCGAGCACAAGATGGGCATCCACGCCTCGCCGACCTGCGTCATGTCCTACGGCGACAACGACGCATGCCTCGGCTGGCTGATCGGCGAGGAGAATCAGGGGATGCGCGCGATGTTCACGATGATGAACAACGCGCGGCTCAACGTCGGCCTCCAGGGCGTCCAGATCGGCGAACGCGCGACACAGCAGGCGGCGGCCTTCGCGTTGGAGCGCATGCAGTCGGCGCGCGCGGGCGCGCCGAGCCGAGACCCCGTGGCGATCGTCGAGCATCCCGATGTCCGCCGCATGTTGATGCGCATGAAGGCGCTGACCATGGCGGCGCGCGCGCTCGGCTACGCCGCGGCGGGCGAGGTCGATCGCGTCGCGCTCGGCGATGAGGACGCCAAGGCGCGGCTCGAGCTGCTCACCCCGCTAGCGAAAGCCTATGGCACCGATTGCGGCGTCGAGGTCGCCAGCCTCGGCATCCAGGTCCACGGCGGCATGGGCTTCATCGAGGAGACCGGCGCCGCGCAGCATTACCGCGACGCGCGCATCCCGCCGATCTACGAAGGCACCAACGGCATCCAGGCCGCGGACCTCGTCGGGCGGAAGCTGGGCCTCGAAGGCGGCGCCGTCGTCGCGCGATTGTTCGCCGACATCCGCGCCGAAGCGGCCGGCGAAGAATCGCTCCTCGCGCTCGTCGACGATTGCGAGGGGGCGGCGCGCTGGCTCGGCGGCAACGCGGCGAGCGCCGACGACCGGATGGCCGGCAGCTACCCTTTCCTCACCATGCTCTCGGTCGCCACCGCCGGCTGGCTCCTCGCGCGCCAGGAGCGGATCGCGGGCGAGTTGCTGGAAAGAGGCGAGGGCGATTTGGCCTTTCTCGAGATGAAACGCGCGGTCGCGCGCTTTTATCTCGATCAGGTGGTTCCCGAAGCGACGGGGTTGGCCGCGGCGGCGACGGCGAAGGCCGATATCCTTTACGCCGTTCCGGCCGAGGCATTCCTGGCCTGAGGCGAGGTGAGGGCGGGTGGTGCGCTTGCCCCGCCCGCGCTATGCTGACCCCCTTAATGTGCAGCGAGAGGAAGCCATGATGCTGGCCCAGCTGAATCGAATCATCGCCTTGATCGTGCTTGCCATCGCGGACCCGCTCGCCGCGCAGACCGCGACGACGCAAGTCTTCGAGCTCCCCGCCGGCTCTCGCCCGCACGATGTGGCCCCCGCGCCCGACGGCAAGATCTGGTATACCGCTCAGCGCCAGGGCGCGCTCGGCATCCTCGATCCCGCGACGGGCGAGATCCGTCAGGTGCCGCTCGGCGAGGGATCGGCGCCGCACGGCGTGATCCAGGGGCCCGACGGCGCGGCGTGGATCACCGACGGCGGGCAGAACGCGATCGTGCGCGTCGATCCGGCGACGGAGCAGGTCACCGTCTGGCGGCTTCCAGATGAGGTCGGCCCGGCCAATCTCAACACGGGCGCGTTCGATGGCGATGGCATTCACTGGTTCACCGGGCAGAATGGCATATACGGCCGGCTCGATCCCGCGACGGGCGAGATGCGTGTGTTTCGCGATCCCGACGGCCGAGGCCCCTACGGCATCGCGTCGACGCCATCGGGCGAGGTCTATTACGTCTCGCTCGCGGGAAGCCATCTCGCCCGGATAGACCGCGCCACCGGCGAGATCACCGTGATCGAGCCGCCGACTCCCGGCGCCGGGCTCCGCCGCGTCTGGTCCGACAGCCGCGGCGACCTGTGGATCGCCGGCTGGAACAGCGGGCTGCTCTACCGCTACCGGCCCTCGGACGGGAGTTGGGCGAGTTGGGCGCCGCCGGGCGAGGCGCCGCAGGTCTACGCCGTCTATGTCGACGAGCGCGACACCGTCTGGATCAGCGATTTCGGCGCGAACGCGACACTGTCTTTCAATCCCCCGACAGAGGCGTTCACCAGCTATCCGGGGAGCGGCCCCGAGGCCAATGTCCGCCAGATTCTAGGCCGTCCGGGCGAGATATTTCTTCCCGAATCGGGCCTCGACCGGCTTATGCTCGTTCGCACCGCGCCGGCCGGATGAAGCTTGCCGCCGCGCCGGCCGCGGCGCTGGGGCTGCTCGGCTGCGCTGCTGTCGCGGGAGCACCGGACAACACCGCAAACGCGCGCGGTGAGCGAGCGTTTCAGCATTGCTACGCCTGCCACTCGGTGGCGCTTGGCGAGGAAGGACTGACCGGCCCCAATCTCGCCGGCATCGTCGGCCGCCCCATAGCGGCCATGCCCGGCTTCGCCTATTCGGAGGAGCTGCGCGCGCTCGCGGCGCGCGAGGAAAGGTGGAGCGAAACGCTGCTCGACGCCTTCATCACCGATCCCGAGGCTGTTGCGCCGGGTAACGACATGCTGTTCAACGGGATCGCGGACCCGGCGGAGCGCGCGGAATTGATCGCCTATCTGCGCGCAAACTAGGCGAATTCGCGCCGCACGAGTTCGGCCGGTTCGATCCCGAGCCGCTCTATGTGGCGCGCGATGCGGGGCCATTGCTCGCCGAGGAACTTGTCGCGCTCGGCGACGCGCAGCCGCTCGGTCGCGCCATTGGCGACGAACATGCCGACGCCGCGCCGGACAACGACGAGCCCGTCGTCCTGGAAGGTCTGATAGGCTTTCGCGACGGTCAGCGGATTGGCCCCCTCCTCGGCCGCGAGCGCGCGCACCGAGGGGAGTGGGTCCCCGTCGGTGAAGGTCCCGTCGAGGATCGCGGCGGCGATCTGGTCGCGCAGGCGCAGATAGACGGGCTGTTCGGCGGAGAGCATCGCGCCCTACTGTCATAACACAGTGGGGCGCGTCAAGGGCTACCAGTTGCTAACCACCTGGTCATACTCCGGCCGCGGCCGATCCTCGAGCTCCTTCCCCGCGCTTCCCATGAACAGGAACCCCGCGATCCGCTCGTGCGGCTCCCCGAATGCATCGCGCACCGCGTCGGAATAGGCCGCCCAGCCGGTCAGCCAGCACGCGACGAAGCCGCTCGCCGACGCCGCCGCGAGCAGGTTGTAGCAGACCGCGCCCGCCGAGAGCTGCTGCTCCCATTGGGGGATATGGCTCTCCTTCGGGCTCGACAGCGCCACCACCAAGGTCGGCGCCTGGTGCGCGAACTGCTCGATCGCCTCGAGCTCGAGCCGGCCGGGGTCCGGCTTGTCGACCAGATATGCGTTTTGCAGAATTTCCGCGAAGGCCGCGCGCCGCTCGTTGGCCACCATGACGAAGCGCCACGGCGCGAGCTTGCCGTGATCGGGGACGCGCATCGCGACCTCGAGGATCGCGCGGAGCTGGCCGGAGTCGGGGCCTGGCTCGACCATGTCGCGCGGCTTGCCCGAGCGGCGCGTCGCGAGCAGCGCGAGCGGAGAGGAGAGGTCGTTGAGCATCGCCCTCGCGCCTAGCATTCCCCGCGCGATGCGCCAGTCCCCTTCACATGAGCGATTTGGGCGCTAGGGTGCGCGGCAATGAGCGCCGGACGCGACCGGCCGGATTCCTATCGGGGAGCGAGAGCCAGATGGCCAACCAGATCATCCCGACCGGCAAGGAGGGATCGACCTTCCTCGGTCATCCGACGGGGCTGTTCGTCCTGTTCTTCGCCGAGATGTGGGAGCGCTTCTCCTATTACGGGATGCGCGCGCTGCTGATCTTCTACCTCACCCAGCACTGGCTGTTCTCGGACGAGGCCTCCTCCGTGATCTACGGCGCGTACACCGCGCTGGTCTACATCACGCCGGTGATCGGCGGTTATCTCGCCGACCGCTATCTCGGCCAGCGCAAGGCCGTGCTGTTCGGCGCGGTGCTGCTCACCTTCGGCCATTTCCTGATGGCGTTCGAAGGCGACGGCGGGCAAGGTAGCGCGGCGATCAACATCTTCTGGCTCGCGCTCGCCTTCATCATCGTCGGCTCGGGCTTCCTCAAGGCCAACATCTCGGTGATCGTCGGCCAGCTCTATCCCCGCACCGATGTTCGCCGCGACGGCGCCTACACGATCTTCTACATGGGGATTAACCTCGGCGCCGCGATCGGCACGATCATCGCGGGTTATCTCGGCCAGACCTATGGCTGGCGCTACGGCTTCGGGGCGGCGGGCGTCGGCATGCTCCTCGGTCTCATCGTCTTCATGTGGGGCAAGCCCTATCTGCTCGGCAGGGGGGAGCCGCCGAACCGCGCGCGCCTCGCCGAGTCGGTCGCGGGCATTCGTTTCGAGTGGCTACTTTATGCCTTTGGCGTCGCGGCGGTCGGCGTGATCTGGGTGTTGATCCAGTATCAGGCGCTGGTCGGCACCCTGCTCGGCGTCGCCGGGGCGATCCTCGTCGCTTATGTGATCTACACGGCGGTGGCGAAGCTCGCGAAGGAGGACCGCGACCGCATCTTCGCGGCCATGTACCTCATCTTGGGGTCGATCCTTTTCTGGGCTCTGTTCGAGCAGGCTGGCTCGTCGCTCAACCTGTTCACCGATCGGCACGTCGATCGCATGGGCGTGCCCGCATCGCTGTTTCAGTCTATCAATCCGATCTACATTATCCTGCTCGGCCCGGTGTTCGCCTGGCTGTGGACTACGCTGGGACGACGTGGGCTCGAGCCCTCCGCGCCGCTCAAATTCGGCCTCGGCATCGTCCAGCTCGGGCTCGGCTTTCTCGTCCTGGTCGCGGGCGCGAGCGCGGTGGGCATCGACGTGCCCACGCCCGTCATCTTCATCTTCCTGCTCTATCTCCTCCACACCACGGGCGAGCTTTGCCTCTCGCCGGTGGGTCTCTCGGCGATGAACCGCCTTGCGCCCGCGCACATGGCCAGCCTGATCATGGGAACATGGTTCTTCGCTTCGGCGACGGGCAATTTCGCGGCGGGGCTGATTGCTTCGGCGACGGGCTCCGAGGGCGCGGCGGGCGAGGACGCCGCCAAGGAGGTGGTGCTCGGCGTCTATTCGACCGTCGGCTGGACGGCGATCGGCGTCGGCGTGGCGATGGTGCTCGTGGCGCCCCTCATTCGCCGGCTGATGCATCTCGACACGCTGCGCGACGCCGATGTCGACGACGGCATGCTCGGCCAGAGCGAGCTCGCCGAGCCTGCCGCCGCGGGCGTCAACACCACGGGAGAAGTGCGCACATGATCTGGCGAATAGGGGCGATCATTGCCGCGGCGCTGGCGCTCACGGGCTGCGCGACGACGGACGGCGACAGTTCCGCCTCGAGCAGCTCGGCGGCCGAGGAGCGGCGCGCCGAATCGGCGTTCGATCCCGATCCCTATCCCTCGACCTACCAGCGCTATCCCGGCGTCCCCACCGTGATCCGCGGCGCGACGATCTTCGACGGCGAGGGGGGGCGGATCGACAACGGCATGATCTCCTTCGCCGACGGCAATATCGTCGAGGTGGGGCCGAGCGTGGCGATCCCCGAGGGCGCGACGGTGATCGACGCCACCGGGCTCTACGTCACACCCGGCGTGATCGACATCCACAGCCATCTCGGCAACTATCCCTCGCCCAGCGTCGAGGGCATGTCCGACGGCAACGAGGCAACCGGTCCCAACACCGCCAACGTCTGGACCGAGCACAGTGTCTGGCCGCAGGATCCCGGCTTCAGCCGCGCGCTCGCCAACGGCGGCGTCACCACGCTCAACATCCTGCCCGGCTCGGCGAACCTGTTCGGCGGCCGCTCCGTGACGCTGCGCAACGTTCCCGCGCGCACCATGCAGGCAATGAAGTTCCCCGGCGCGCCCTATGGGCTCAAGATGGCGTGCGGCGAGAATCCCAGCCGCGTCTACGGCGGCCGCAACCAGTCCCCCGCGAGCGGCATGGCCAATATCGCGCTCGCGCGCCAGGCGTGGATCGACGCGCAGCGCTACGCGCGCCGCTGGGAGGAATATCGCGAGGACGGCGGCTCGCGCCCCGAGCGCGACCTCCGCCTCGAGACGCTCGCGGGGGTGCTCGCGGGCGAGATCCTCGTCCACAACCACTGCTACCGCGCCGACGAGATGGCGTTGATGATCGATATGTCGGAGGAGTTCGGCTACGAGATCGCGAGCTTCCAGCACGCGGTCGAGGCGTACAAGATTCCCGACCTCCTGCGCGAGAACAACATCTGCGCCTCGATGTGGGCCGACTGGTGGGGCTTCAAGATGGAGGCCTATGACGCGGTGTTCGAGAACATCCCGATGGTCCACGCGGGCGGCGCGTGCGCGGTGGTCCATTCGGACGACGCCAACGGCATCCAGCGGCTCTATCAGGAGGCGGCGAAAGCGCTCGCCGACGGACGGCGCGCGGGGCTCCAGATCAGCGACGAGCAGGCCTGGACCTGGCTCAGCTTCAATCCCGCGCGCGCGATGGGCATCGCCGAACGCACCGGCAGCCTGCGCGCGGGCAAAATGGCGGACGTGGTGCTGTGGAACGGCAATCCGTTCAGCGTCTACACGCGCCCCCAGATGGTCTGGATCGACGGCGCGCTGATGTACGACATGAACAACCCGCGGCTGCGTCCGGTGAGCGATTTCGAGCTTGGCCAGCCCGGCGAGGGGAGCGTGCGATGAACAAGCTCCTGCTCGCTTGCGGCGCGCTCGCGACGCTCGTCGCCGCTCCGTCCGCCGCGCAGACCGTCGCGATCACCGGCGGCACCGTCGTCGTCGGCGATGGTTCGGCGCCGATCGCGAACGGCACGGTTATCGTGCGCAACGGCCGCGTCGTATCGGCGGGCAGCGGTCCCGCGCCGGCGGGCATGACGACCATCGACGCCTCCGGCAAATGGGTAACGCCGGGGATCGT
>JACMKH010000275.1 GCA_014380205.1 Sphingomonadaceae bacterium | reverse complement strand
GAACCAGTCGCTGGACGGCTATGTCGACCATATGGCCTTTGCGCCTGGCCCGACGCTCTTCCGCCACTTCATCGAGGAGGCCGAGCGGCAGGCGGGCAGTGTGTACGGCCGCAAAATGTATGAAATCATGCGGTATTGGGACGAGGATCATCCTGAATGGGATGCCGACAGACGGGCCTTCGCGGCGGCATGGCGCAAGCAGCCAAAATGGGTCGTCTCGCGCTCGTTACAGTCGGTCGGGCCCAACGCCACGCTTGTCGGGGATGATCTCGAGGGCGCGATCCGCGAGCTGAAGGCCGAGCGCGCCGGGGAGATCGAAGTTGCCGGCCCCGACCTGGCGCGAAGCCTCACCGAACTTGGCCTGATCGATGAGTATCGAATCTACCTGCACCCCGTCGTGCTCGGTCACGGCAAGCCCTATTTCGCCGGACCCCGGCCGCCGCTCCGCCTTGTGACCAATGATCGGATTGGCGAGGATGTGATCAGACTGACCTACGTTCCTGCTTAATCTCGCGACTCGCCGGATGGTCAAGCGGGCTCGGCCTGGGTTACGGCGCCGCCTCTGCGTCGGCGCTCAGGTTATGCGGCGCGACCAGGCATTCTTCGATTGCGTCCACTATCGCCTGGCTCGCGGTGTGGTGAACCATGTGCCCCGCTCCATCGATCTCGACAAATCGACTCTGCGGAAGGGACTTGTGCAGACGTCGCGATTGATCGCCAATGTCGACGATGCGGTCCCCCGCTCCCGCCACGATCGTTACAGGGAGCGTCAGCTCGTCGTATCGTTTCGCCAGGCCGGCCGCGGCGGGAATCATGATGGCTGCTTCGGCGGCCTCGGCCCGGATCTGGGACGGTCGAAGCGCCATCTCCATGGGAAAGCGCTCGCGCCAGCCTTCCGAGACGGGCGCAGGGCGAAAAAGCTTGGCGTTGATCCGGGGCCGCAGCGCCGCGCCCAGCAGCGGCGAGATCGTATAGCGCAGGACGTCACCTACACCGGGGACGGCGGGTTGAGCGCCCAGGAGCACATCCGCGCGAGCGGACGGATAGAAATATCCGCCGATGAGAACGATGCCGCCGACGGCAGGGCGGTGATCGAGCGCCAGGGCGATCGTCACGAGCGTCCCGAAGCTGTGCCCGATCACGACCGCGTCCTCGACCCGCAGCTTCTCAAGCGCCTGCGCGATCAGGCGGGCTTGAGCCGCGGGCGTCCAGATCGTCGAGCGCGGTCGTGCGCTATGGCCGAACCCGGGGCGATCGAAGGCGATGACCCGGCGGGTCTTGGTCAGCTCGTCGAAGACGCCGGCGGCGATCCAGTCCTGGATCATCGTCCCGTTGCCGTGCAGCAGGACGACCGGGGGGCCTTCGCCACGCTCGATGTAGTGAAGCGGCACCCCGTCGATTTCGATGAAGCTGCCGAGCGCGGGATTGTCCTGCTCCGCCGCCTTCGCTCGGCGATAGTTGTACAGCGCCGCCGCCGATCCCGCCGCGGCAAGAGCGGCGATCCCCGCGCCCCATCCCCGCCTTGAGCGGAGTGACGACGACTGCGGGGGAGCGGCGTCGCCGGACGAATGGCGGGCATTTTTCATGAGCTAATCCTGACAGGTGAACAGTCCGGACGCGGCCGGAGCGTGGCGGGGATAACGTTGTGCAGCCCACTAAGTTGCCCGGGGTCGCTAAGCTCCCTGCTGGAGGCTCGTCGTGACGAGATTGGCGCGCGTGAGCCGGTGCCTAATGCGACATTCGGTTTAGTCGCCGCTCCACGCGCCGAAGGAAGTCGGCTAGCCCCGGCCGTCGCGCGAGGCGCGCGCGACGACGCGCCTTCGCCGTTCGGGGGAAGGCTTGACGCGCTTGGGCGTCGCATCGAGGATTTTGGCGCCGCCGAGGAACACCGCGCCCGTGCAGGCGAGCGCGAGGAGATAGCCGCCGACGCCGGGATACTCGTCGAGATAGTCGAAGCCCCGCGCCGTCGCGCCGACCGCGAGCGCATAGATGATCAAATACGCCTCGAAGCGCGTCTTGATCACGAACAGCCGAGCGATGCGCCTCCACATGGCGAAACGTTAAGCAATTCGCGCGCCAAGCGCGCAATCGCGTGGGTTTGGGTTGCCGAACGCGGTAAACTGTAAGTTAATCCGACGGATCGCTCAGGCGAGCTCGGCAAGATCGAGCGCGTCGAGCAGCGCGGCGCGCGCCTGCTCGATCCGGTCCCACAGCGCGGGGTCATCGAGCGCGTCGGCGGCGATCGCCTCGGGCCAGCGCGCGGCGACGACTTCGGAGATACGATCGAGCTTGGCCTCGTCGACGAGGAAGCGGGGATCGACCGTCGCGGGATCGCAGAGCACGCGCAGGCGCAGGCAGGCGGGGCCGCCGCCATTGGCCATCGACTGGCGCACGTCGACCGGGATGAGCCGGCGGATCGGGCCGTTGCCCGCGACCATCTCCTCGAGCCATCCCCACACGCAGGCATTGTCGCGCGCCTCGGTCGGGAGGATCAGCGCCATCCCGCCCTGGGGCAGCGTGACAAGCTGCGCGTTGAACAGATAGCTCGCGATCGCATCGGCGAGCGAGACGCGATCGGCGGGGACCTCGACGATCTCGACCCACGGGAATTCGTCGCGGAGCGCCGCCAAAAAATTGCCGCGATGCTCGAACGCCCGCTCGTGGCAGAACAGCACATTCTCGTTCGCCACCGCGACCACATCATTGTGGAAGGCTCCGGCGGCGATCGCTTCCTCCGACTGCTGGACGAACAGCGCCGAATGTATCCCGTGCAACCGGGCGATGGCCTTGCACGCTTCGACATGCTGGCGCGTGGGGAAGGGCCCTCCGCGCGCGCCATAAACGAAGACCTCGAGCCCCGCCGCATCATGGCGTGGCGCGAGGCGCATATGGTTGGCGGCGCCCTCGTCGCCGAACGGCGCCGGGATCGGGCCGTGGACCGCGAAGGCGCGCTCGTCGGCGAAGGCGATGCGAAGCTGCGCAATCGTGCAATGCCATTCATGGCTGCGATGGGGCATGGAGATCAGATTGGCGACGCTGAGGTGGCAGCGTCCGTCGACGGTGTCGGGGGACGGCGAGACGGTTGCGGCGTTTGCCGCCCACATCGCCGAGGCCGAAAGCGCATTGGCGAGAAGATAGGGTTCGACCGTCTCGATCGTCGCGCCGAGCCACTCGAGCCAGGCGCGGTCGGGGCGCGGATGGGGAAGGAAGACGCCCTGCGTCAGCCCCAGCCCGAGATTGGCGCGCATCTTGTCGACACCCTGGAGCGCGGCCGCGCGCGGGTGCGAGATTGCCCCCGCGTTGCGCGCCGAAGCGAGGTTGCCGAGGCTGAGCCCCGCATAATTGTGCGAGGGGCCGACGATGCCGTCGAAATTGATCTCGACCAGGCTCATCGGCTCACCGCGCGACGTAGCGGACGCTGTCGCCCGTCTCGGCGCCGAGCAGCGCCGCCGCCTCCGCGTCGATCGCGACGCCGTCCTCGCGCCCCTCGACGCCGCCCAGGCAGCAGCGGAAATCGGCGTTGAACCCATGCGCGATGAGGCAGCTCCATCCGCCCCCGGCGTCGGCCGCAGCGATGACCCCTTCGCGCGATTCGGCCACGCTCTTGAGCTCGTCGATCTCGGCCTCGACGGTCGGGCCCCCGTCGAAGATGTCGATATAGCCCTTCATCTCGAAACCCTCCTTCTCGAGCATGCGCAGCGCGGCGCGGCCCGAGGGATGGGGCACGCCCATCACCGCGCGCGCGCTTTCGGGAAGCATGTCGAGATAGATCGGGTGTTTGGGCATCAGATCAGCGATGAACTGGTTGCCGTGGGTGGCGTTGAACGCGTCGGCCTCGCGGAAGTCCATCCCGAAGAAGCGCCCCGCGAGCCCGTCCCAGAAGGGCGAGGCGCCCGCCTCGTCTATCACGCCCCTCAGCTCGGCGATGACGCGTTTGCCGAAGCGCGCGCGGTGCATCGCGATGAACAGATAGCGGCTGCGCGCGAGCAGCAACCCGAGCCCGCCCGCGCGCTCGTTGGGATGGAGGAACAGCCCACCGACCTCGGAGGCGCCCTCATAGTCGGTGGTGAGCGTGAGCATCGCCGCGCTGAACGTGCGGTTCAATTCCTCGCTGCGCTGGGTGAGCGTGCTGATCCGATAGCTGTAGAAGGGCCAGCGCCGGCCGATCGCCGCGAAGATCAGGGCGGTCCCGCGGATCTGGCCGCTCGATGCATCCTCGAGCGCCAGGAAGAACAGATCGTTGGCGGGCTCGGCGTCGACTGCCGCATAGGCGCGTTCGGAGCGCTCGAGCTTGATCGCGAGCGCCTCGCGGTCGGCGGGGAGGTTGGTGAAGCCGCCGCCCGTCAGCTTGGCCATCTCATAGATCTGATCGAGATCGCCCGATCGCGCGGCGCGCACCACGAAGCTCATAATCCCCCCTTTTCGGCCAGCCGCAGCAGCACCAACGCCGACAGCCGCGCGCGCTCGGCGAGACTTTCGACGATGAGATACTCGTCCGGCGAATGGATCGCGCCGCCGCGGACGCCCATCGTGTCGACCACGGGGACGCCGCATGCGGCGATGTTGTTGCCGTCGCACACGCCGCCTGTCGCGCGCCAGCCGATATCGAGGCCGAGATCGGCGCCGCAGGATTTGACGAGGCCGAACAGCTTTTCCGCGCCCGGATCGATCGGCTTGGGCGGGCGGCCGAAGCCGCCGTGGACGAGGATGTCCACCTCGCGTTGTCCGGCAACTTCAGCGACAGCCTCGTCGAGAACCGCCTGCGCGCGCGCCTGATCCTCGGGACTTGCGGGGCGCATGTTGAGACGCAGGACGGCGTGGGCGGGGACGACGTTGCTCGCGCTCCCGCCCTCGATCTTGGCGGGGTTGACCTTGAGGCCGGGGCCGATCGCGGCTTCGAGGCGGAGGGCAAGATCGGCGGCGGCGAGCAGCGCGTTGCGGCCCTCCTCGGGATTGCGGCCGGCGTGCGCGGATTTGCCGGTGAAGACGATCGACCAGTTGCCGCTGCCGCCGCGCGCGCCGGCGAGCGTGCCATCGGGGAGCGCGGGCTCG
>JACMKH010000034.1 GCA_014380205.1 Sphingomonadaceae bacterium | reverse complement strand
GACGCGCGCTTCATCCTCGTGGGCTCGGGCCCGCTGCGCGCCGCCGCCGAGGATTTCGCCGCGCGCCTCGATCTCGCGCCGCGCGCGCTTTTCGTCGGCCGCACGCCGCATGTCGGCTTCTGGATCGAGAAGATGGACGCGCTCGCGCTGACCTCGCGCCACGAGGGCCTGCCCAATGTGCTGATCGAGGCCCAGATGCTCGGCGTCCCGGCGGTCACCACGCCCGCCGGCGGCGCGGCCGATGCCGTCGCGCCCCTGGATTGCAACTTCATCCTGCCTGAGGCGGCTGACGTCGATGCCGCCCTCGCCGCCGATCATCTCGCCTCGCTGGCGAATCGGGATGGCGACTCGGCCCTAGCCGACGCGAGCCGCCTCCGCGCCTGGGCGCGCGCGCGCTTCGCCGTCGATACGATGGCCGAGCGCACGATCGATCTGTTCGGCTGATTGCACCGCGCCACAAACAAGGGGCCGACCCGAAGGCCGGCCCCATCTTTGTCAGCGCTGCCTCGCGGCAGGCCGCAAGCTTACATGCCGGCGCCGGGGCCCCACATGATCTCGACGCGGCGGTTCTGCTGCTCGCGGACGCCGTCGGCGGTCGCAACCAGCGGACGGCCCTCGCCGAACGCTTCGCTCGACATCGCGCCATCGGGGACGCCGCGCGAGCCCAGATATGCGCGCGTTGAATCGTTGCGCCGCTGCGAGAGCCCGACATTGTATGTCGCCGTTCCGGAACGGTCGGCGTGGCCCGCGAGCATCACCGTGCTCGAGCAGCGCCCCGACTGATATTCGGCGGCGACGCGGTCGAGCACCGCGGCCGCGTCGGGCCGAATATCCGACTCGTCCCAATCGAAGAAAACGAGGAAGGGTCCCGGCTCGCACATCGCCGGAGGAGGAGGAGGCGGCGGCGGCGGAGGCAGAGCCAGGGGAGGCGGCGGCGGAGGCGCCTCGGGCGCGTCGCGCCCGAAGTTGAAGATCAGGCTCGCCAGCAGGCTGTGCGAGGTGAGATCAGCCTCGGCGAATGTGTTGCTGAAGCTCGAAAGTTCTAGCCCGTCGGCGTTGAAATAGCGGTATTTGACGCCGAGATCGATGCTGTCGCCGATCGGGAAGCGAAGCCCGCCGATCAGCTGCCAGGCGAAGCCCGAATCATTGTCGTCGACGAGCCTCGACGAGCCGTCGCGCGCATCGACGTCGACCGACGCCCAGCCGACGCCGCCCCCCGCGTAGAAGCCGATGCCGTGGTTTCCGCCGACATCGAGCAGCGCATTGGCCATCGCCGAGATGACACTGACACCCCCATCGAGCGGGAAGTCGCTACCACCGGGCAAGCTGTCCTCGCCGCTGCTAAGTCCGCTGAGCTCGTCGAAGCCCGCGTCCTTGTATGCGACCTCGGCCTCGATCCGCACGATGCCGACATCATAGCCCGCGATCGCATCGATATCGAAGCCGGTGTCGGCCTCGACCCTGAAACGGTTGACGACGGTTCCGCCGCTGCTGCTTCGCAGCGAGAACTCCTCGTCCTCGACCTGCATCGCGCCGCCTTCGAATCCGATATACCATTGCCCGTCGCGGGCGTCGGCCGCCGTCGCCAGAACCGTCGAAACCAGCGCCGCTAGAATGATTGTTGTGTTGCGCATCGATCGTCCCCTTCTTCGAGCGTTGCGCGAGTTCGAATATCTCCTCTCCGGCGCGATCTCAAGTACCGTCACGCCCTCAGTACGATTTCCGTGGGCCATTTCGCCGGAGGCGTGTCCAGCGCGCAAAAAAAGGGCCGACCCGAAGGCCGGCCCCAATTTCTTGTCGTCTGCCGTGAAGCAGGCGTGGGCTACATGCCCGCGCCCGGACCCCACATGATCTCGACACGGCGGTTCTGCTGCTCGCGGACGCCGTCGGCGGTCGCGACCAGCGGACGGCCCTCGCCGAACGCTTCGCTCGACATTGCGCCATCGGGAACGCCACGCGAGCCCAGATATCCGCGCACCGAGTCGTTGCGCCGCTGCGAAAGCCCGACGTTGTAGCTGACCGAACCCGAACGGTCGGCGTGACCGGCGAGCATGACCGTCGTCGAGCAGCGCCCGGACTGATACTCCGAGGCAACGCGATCGAGCACCGAAGCCGCGTCCGGACGGATGTCCGACCGATCCCAGTCGAAGAAGACGAGGAACGGACCCGGCTCGCACATCGCCGGCGGAGGCGGAGGAGGCGGAGGCGGAGGAGGCGGAGGCGGCGGAGGCGGCGGAGGAGGCGGAGGAGGCGGAGCCCCGAAGTTGTGGATCAGGCTCGCCAGCAGGCTGTGCGAGCGGAACCGCGCATCCGTCGTCGTCGAGTAGAACGACACCAGCTCGATGTCGGGATGCGTGAAGTAGCGATACTTCAGCCCGAAATCGACATGGTCACCAAGCGGAACGCGGAGACCCGCGATCACCTGCCACGCGAAGCCCGAGTCCGAATCGTCGATGTAGACCGGGGCTGCGTTGGTCACCCGGAGCGCGTCGACGCGTGTGCGCGCGACGCCGACGCCGCCGCCGACATAGCCCTGCAGGCCGTCATCGTCGCCGAAATCGAGCAGGCCGTTGACCATGAAGCTGAGCACGCGAGTCGACCCACGCGCACCGTTCCACGAGAAAGGCACGCCGGGAGCGTCGCCATTGGGGTTGATGTTGGGCGGATTCGTCGGCGTGCGGCCGAAGCGCGGCGCGCCATCGATCGGCAGCGGCGCGGTCGGGTTGTCGCTCTGAAGGATGCCCGTGACCTCTGCGCGCTTGTAGCCGACCTCGCCTTCGAGCCGGAACACGCCAAAATCATAGCCGATCAGGCCATCCACGTCCCAGCCGAGCTCATGGTCGACCGAGAAGGCGTCGTTGAATTCCCTGCCGCGACTGTCGACCACGTCATAATTCTGGTCCTCGACGATCATCCCGCCGCCCTCGACCCCGACGTACCACGCGCCGTCACGCGCCAGCGCAGGAGTCGCCAGCGCGGTCGTGGCGAGCGTCACCATGATGGCGAACTTCCGCATAACTTTCCCCTTTTCTAACCTATTCCCAGTGTCCGGGAATCACCCAACCATTACTGAACGCAAGGTATCCACGCAAGCGCGCATATCGCCAAATCTGTTGCCAAAATGCCGCATATTCCGGCGAACAGACAGGGTCAGGCGCAGCTGTGCGCCCGCGATACATCTTAGCTTCCGGTCGCCGCCGCACAAGCAAAAAATCCAATGCCAACATAGATCAGTTTGCGTGCGCGGCCACTGCCAGTCAGGTCGCGATCAGACCGTGCGCGCGGAGCGCCGCGAGCATCGCGTTGATCGCGTCGCGCATGTCGTTCGTTCCCACGAGCGAGGCGATCGCGCCCTGACGCGCGCCGACAACCTGGACCCCGCCGACATGGACCGCGCTCGCCGCGATCACGCCCTGCTGCCACGCCGTCCCGTCCCAGCGCGCGTAGACATTGCCCGCCGCGAGCCAGACGCGCATCCCCGTGATCGGCGCGATGAATCGCCATCCACCAGCGGTCCATGCCGCCAGCTTCGCCGCCTTGCCGGTCCACGCTCCGGTCGGCGCGCTCCCGACGATGTGGCACTCGCCAAGACCAGGCGCGCCGGGCGGCGTATTCACCCCAATCGTCTCGGCGACGGGATGGAGCGCCGCGTCGATCAGCGTCAGCGCCTCGTTGTGCCAGACTTCCTTCTGCGCCTGCCCCGCCATGATGTGCGGCAAGGCGAACCGCGCGCTCTGCTCGGTCATTGCTTCCTCTCCCGTCTTACAAGGTAATCGTGCCCGCCGCGGCGGGCAGCGACGCCGCCAGCGCGCCAAGCTGCGCGATACTCAGCGTCACCGAAACCGCCCCCGCGCTGCCGTCGGCCGCCTGCTGCGCCGCAGTGTAGAGATAGTCCGGCGCGGCCGTCTCGACCGCGCGCGCCGTCCCCGTCGAAGGCGCGATAGTCAGCGCATAGCGCTCGCTCTCCTCGCCGAGCGGCGCATCGCCGCCGTCGTTCCACGCCCAGCCGAGCCGGCTGCGCCGCGTCCAGCCGATTGCGATGTCGCCATTCGCCAGACGCACCGCCATCAAATGCACCGGCGCGGGCGGCCTCAGCGCGCGCCCGACGACCGCCGTGCTCGCCTCGGCGGGCTCGTCGTCGCCGATTCCGCTTGCGAGAACTTCCGCCTCGCCGCCGAGCGAACCCGCTGCCAGCGCGATCGTCCTGAGGCTCGGGGGCTCGAGTAGCACGAAGGGCTCGCCGATCGCATGGCCGTCCGCCGCCCATTCGGTCCCGCGCCGCCCGCGCAGAAGGCGCGTAAGCCCGAATCGCCGATCGCCGAGCGGCTCGACCGCGCCGAATTGCACAAGCTCGTCGCCGAGCAGCGCGAGATTCGCCCCCGCGACCAGCGCATCGTCGTCACGCCCCTCGAGCCACATCGCGTCGTTGAGCAACTCGACCTCGACCGCGAAGCGATCGTCGAACATCGGCGCGACGCCCACCGCGAGCGCGGTCACCGCGACCCCGATCACCGCCGGCGGTGCGGTCTGCCCGATGCTCTCATGGCTCGCCCCTCCGTCGAGGCTGAGCAGCAGCGTCGCGCGCCGCCATCCCCCCTCCTCGCCCGCCGCCGCGACGAGGAGCTGTGGCGTTGCCGCGAGCACGTCGTCGAGCGCCGGCAGATCGAGCAGATGAAACGTGGTCGGCCCATGGACCAGATCGGGATCGCTCGTCGCGCGCCCCGGATCGGCCGCGTCTGCGACCGTCGCCGCGCCGCCCCCGGTCCTGACCAGCTCGAGCCCGAGCGCCATCGCCTCGAGGCTCACGCCGGCGATCCGCCACTCGGCGGCAACTCCAGGCAGCGTCACCGCATCTCCCGGCCTCAGCCCCAG
>JACMKH010000003.1 GCA_014380205.1 Sphingomonadaceae bacterium | reverse complement strand
CGCCGGTTCGGCCTGCGGGGCGCCGCGGGCAGCGCAGCCCGCGAGCAGCGCCAGCATGATCGCAAGCGGGATGCGAAGCATTTCAACTATCTCCCAAGCATGTCGCGCACGCCGCCGGGCATGCGCACGGTCAGGCCGCCGAGCGCCTCGGTGAGCCAGATCTGGCAAGCGAGCCGGCTGCGGCGGCCGACGTCGGCGGCGAGATCGAGCAGATCCTCCTCCATTTCGCTCGCGGGCGGCAGTCGGTCGAAATCCTCGCGCGCGACATGGACGTGGCAGGTCGAGCAGGCCATCTGCCCCTCGCACGTCCCCTCGAGCGGCTGGCCGTCGGCTTGGGCGACATCGAGCAGCCGCGCACCCGGCGCGGCCTCGACCTCGCTGACCGATTCGCCATCGGCCGAGACGAAGCGCACCAGGATCACGCGGCGAGGCTCAGCTGGCGCTCGGCGGCGGCGGTGATCAGCGCGACGGCGCGGTCGATCTCCTCCTCGGTGGTGTAGCGCCCGAAGCCCAGCCGGATGCTCGACCGCGCCTCGGCGTCCGAAAGCCCGATCGCGGCGAGCACATGGCTCGGCCGCCCCGACCCGCTCGCGCACGCCGAGCCGGCGGAGAAAGCGACCTCGCGCGTCTCCGAGATCAGCCGCGCGGCATCGACGCCCTCTTGGCGGATGTTGAGATTGCCGTGATAGCGTCCGGTCTCCGAGCCATTGAGCACCCATCCTGGCAGCCGTTCGCGCGCGATCGCCCATAGGCGCTCGACATGCGCGCAATCGGCTTGACGTCGCTCGCTGGCGAGAGCCGCCGCCGCGCCGAAACCGGCGCACAGCGCAGGCGACAGCGTTCCCGAACGGACGCCCGCCTCCTGTCCGCCGCCGTGCATCAGCGGCGCGGGCGATACACCTTCCGCCAGCCAAAGCGCCCCGCTCCCCTTGGGTCCGTGGATCTTGTGCGCGGACATCGCGATCATGTCGCAATCCGCCCAGGGCGCATCGAGACGGCCAAAGCCCTGCACCGCGTCGCAAAGCATCAGCGCGCCGCAGTCGCGCGCCATCCGCGCTATCTCGGCGACCAGTTGGACCACGCCGATCTCGTTATTCACCAGCATCGCCGCGACGAGCGCGACATCATCGCCCAGCGCCGCCGCCATCGCGTCGAGATCGAGCCGCCCGTCGCTTCCCACCCCGAGGACGGTCAGCGCGAAACCTTGGCTCGCGCAATATTCGGCCGTGTCGAGCACGCAGGCGTGCTCCGTTGCGATCGTGACGATACGGTCGCGGCCTTGGGGAGCGTTCGCCATCGTTCCCTTGACCGCCCAGTTCGCCGCCTCGGTCGCGCCCGAGGTGAAGGCGAGCGTGCCGCAGGTCGCGCCGAGGCACCCCATCACCCGCTCGCGCGCCACTTCGACCGCCGCCGCCGCCTCGCGCCCTATCCGGTGCGGCGAGTGGGGGTTGCCGAACTTGTCGCCGAGCCACGGCAGCATCGCCTCGCGCGCCTCGGGGGCGAGCGGGGTCGTCGCCTGGTAATCGAGATAGATCGGCGCGCTCATGCCGCGCGGTTCCGCGCCCCCTCGGCGAGCCGCTTCCACACCTCGACGAAGCGGTAGATGTCGCCGCGCTCGGTCCTGGGGCCGAAGCTCACGCGGATCACCTCGTCCGCCTCGGCCTCGCTCCAGCCCATCGTCGCGAGGATGCGGCTCGATTTGAGGCTTCCCGACGAACAAGCGCTCCCCGCCGAAACCGCGATCCCCGCGAGATCGAACTGGATCAGCTGCGTCGCGGCCGTCATCCCCGGCATACGGTAACCCGCGATCGTGGCGATGCGGTCGGCTTTGGCGGCGACCGCACTCCCGCCGGCATGCTCGATCGCCTTGTCGAGATGGTCGCGCAGCGCCGCCGCGCGATCGAGCCAGCCGCGGGGCGTCTCGACCGCCGCCGCGAAGCCGAGCGCGGCGGGCACATTCTCGGTGCCGGGCCGATAGCCCTTCTCCTGCCCGCCGAGCGCGTCGAGCATCGCAAGGTCACGCACGAGCAGCGCGCCGATCCCCGGCGGCCCGCCGAGCTTGTGCGCCGAGATCGCGATGAGATCGGCGGGCGGCAGCGGCAGCTTGCCCGCCGACTGGCTGCAATCGGCGAACAGCAGATGCCCGCCGACATGGATGCGCGCGGCGAGATCCTCGAGATTCTGGCGCACGCCGGTCTCGTTGTTGACCGACTGAATCGCGACGAGCACGCGCGCCTCCTCGGCCGCGAGCGCCCAGTTGAGCTTGCCGCCGTCGATCCTGCCGAGCCCGTCGATCACGAGCCGCTGCGCGTCGCCCGCCGCGCGGAGCACCGCGTCATGCTCGGTCGGGCTGACGAAAGTCTTGCGGGCGCGCGCGCAGGCGAGTGCGAGGCCGATCGCCTCGCTCGCGCCGCTCGTGAAAATCAGCTCATGCTGCCAATCGAGCGCCAGATTGATCCGCTCGCGCGCGCCTTCGAGCGCGGCGCGCGCGGCGCGGCCCTCGGCGTGCGGCGAGGAGGGGTTGGCCCAGCTCGCCATCGCCTCCGCCATCGCCTCGCGCGCCTCGGGGAGCATCGGCGTGGTCGCGGCGTGGTCGAGATAAAGGCGCTCGTTCAATGGCTTGCCCGGTTTTTCTTGCCCGCGTGGGCGGCGCGCCTATATAGCGCGGCTCATCCGCGCCCGCATAGGCGCGATTCTCCGCCGATTCCACCCAGCAAGGTCGCCCGCCCCCCCATGCCCGAAGTCATCTTTCCCGGCCCCGAGGGCCGTCTCGAAGGCCGTTTCCAGCCCGCGCCGCGTCCGCGCGCGCCCGTCGCGATGATCCTCCACCCGCACCCCCAGGGCGGGGGGACGATGAACAACGCGATCGTCCAGGCGCTCTACCAGACCTTCGCGCGCCGCGGCTTCGCGACCTTGCGCTTCAATTTTCGCGGCGTCGGCAAGAGCCAGGGCGAGTTCGACAGCGGCGTCGGCGAGCTTTCGGACGCCGCCTCCGCGCTCGACTGGGTGCAGAGCTTCCACCCCGAGGCGCAGCAGACCTGGATCGCCGGGTTCAGCTTCGGCGCGCTGATCGGGATGCAGCTCTTGATGCGCCGCCCCGAGATCCGCGGCTTCATCTCGATCGCGCCCCCCGCCAACATGTACGACTTCAGCTTCCTCGCACCCTGCCCCGCCTCGGGCGTGATCATCCAGGGCGAGGCCGACGAGGTCGCGACCCCGATCGGCACGCAGAAGCTCGTCGACAAGCTCAGGACGCAGAAGCACATCACGATCGAGCACCAGACGATCCCGGGAGCCAACCACTTCTTCGAGAACGAGATGCCCCAGCTGATGCGGACGGTCGACGCCTATCTCGACATGCGCCTCGATCCCAGCTGCCCGATCCGATAACCGCGCGCCGCTACCGGGCGAGCGCGCGGACCCACGGATGGTCGTCGCCGGGCGCGCGGACGGTGACGACGCGGAGGTTGTCGCCGAGCGTGATCGCCATGCCGCCGGTTCGCGCGAGCAGCCTGCGATCGGCCTTGAGCTCGCGCGGCTGGCATGTTTCAGGGAGCGTCCGCGAGCTGATTACGATGTCCGAGGCGGCGCATTCGGCGATCATCGCGGGCCAGGGCAGATAATGCCGGCTGCGCGTCGCGAAGATGCGCCAGCGGCGGTCGCCGCGCACGATCACCGCGCGGCAGCTGTCGTCGCCGCAGATCGCTTGCGGAAGCTCGTCAAGCGCGCCGATCTCGGCTTCGAGCCCCGATCCCTCGTTGAACGTGTCGCGGATATACTCGCCCGCGCGCGGACGCAGCACGACCAGCCGCTGCTCCTCCGTGCGTAGCGCCATGTGGCGGCCGTCGTTGTTGACGAGGATGTCGGGCGGGGGGGTCGCCAGCGCCCAGAGCGCGCCGATGAGCGCGGGGATCGCGCCCGCGAGCCGCCAGCGCGTGCGCCATAGGCACAGCCATAGCCCGCCCGCGACGATTAGCGCGAAGGCGAGGGCGGGCATCGAGGGCAGCCGCGCGACCGCGCCGGGGGCCGACGAGACCGCGTGCGCAATATCGAGCAGTAGTCCGATCGCCTGTCCCGCCAGCCACCAGACCGGCGCGCCGAGCCCGGCGATATCGAGCAGCAGCGCGAGCGCCTCGAGCGGCATGATCACGAAGGTGGTCAGCGGGATCGCGGCGATGTTGGCGAGCGCGCCGTAGAGCCCCGCCTGATGGAAATGATAGAGCGCGATCGGCATCAGCACGATCTCGACGACGATCCCCGTGAGCAACAGGCCGAGGCCGAAGCGGCCGAGCTTGGCGAGGATCGATTCGTCGCGCCGCGAGAGCAGCGCCTTCGCGCGCGGATGCTCGTGGAGCGCGACGATCGCGGTCACCGCCGCGAAGCTGAGCTGGAAGCTCGGCCCGACCACGCTTTCGGGCCAGAGCAGCAGCACGACGATCGCCCCCGTCGCGACGAGCCTCAGCGTGATCGCGTCGCGGCCGAGCGCGATCCCCGCGAGCACGAGCAACGCGGCAATGCACGAGCGGATCGTCGGTACCTCGGCACCGGAAAGCAGCGTGTAGCCGACCCCCGCGAGCGCCGCGGCGCCGGCGGCGATCAGCAGCAGCGGCGCGTGAAGCGCGAGGCGCGGACTGAGCGCGAGCAGCTTCAAGACGAGCAGCATCGTCGCGGCGACCACGGCGGTGACATGCAGCCCGCTGATCGAGAGCAGATGCGCGAGCCCGCTGCGGCGCATCGCCTCGGCGTCGGCCTCCGAAATGCCGCCGCGATCGCCCGTAACGAACGCGGTGGCGACCCCACCCTCGCTTCCCGCGAGCCGCGACGCGATGTGCGCCGAAAGGTTGGCGCGCGTCCGTCCGAGCCAGCTTCCCGCGCCCTCGGGGGCCTGCTCGACGATCACCGGCATGTCCCAGGCACGGCCCGTCGCGCCGATCCCGTCGAACCAGGCGCGCTGGGCGTAGTTGTACGCGCCCGGGATCGCGGCCTCGGGG
>JACMKH010000274.1 GCA_014380205.1 Sphingomonadaceae bacterium | reverse complement strand
GGCGGCGTCGATCTCGGCGTCGCTCGCGTCGTCGAGCGTCGCCACCACGCTCCCATCGATCGGCGAGCGCGCCTCGCGGCCGCTCCCGCTCGGCATCCCGAGCCCCAGCGCCGCGAAGCAGGCGGCGACCTCGTCACGGGCCGAAAAGGCGCTCAACTCGCGATCTCCATCCCCCGCCACTAGTTCAGCCGCGAGCCGTCAACAACCGGTTGGGCTTGCGCGCAGCCCGCGCTACACATCAGCCATGCACGATTTCGCCATCGCCGTGACCGACAAGCCCGCGCTCTATCGCGATCTCGCCGCCGCACTCGACGCGCTCACCGCCGGCGAGCCCGATCCGATCGCCAACATGGCCAACGCCGCCGCGCTGATCTGGCAGTATCTGCCCGATCTCAACTGGACGGGCTTCTATCGCGTCGCGGGCGACGAGCTCGTGCTCGGGCCGTTCCAGGGCAAGCCCGCATGCACCCGCATCCCGATCGGCGAGGGGGTGTGCGGCGCGGCGGCGGCGAGCGGCGAGGCGCGATGCGTCATCGACGTCCACGATTTTCCGGGGCATATCGTTTGCGACGCCGATTCGGCGGCCGAGCTCGTCGCGCCGGTGATCGTCGAGGGGCGCGTGATCGCGGTGCTCGACCTCGACAGCCCAGTGAAAGGGCGGTTCGACGCCGAGGATGTCGCGGGCTGTACGGCGCTCGCGGCGATGCTCGGGCCCCGGATCGTGGAGAGTTAGCCGATTTCATTCGCAAAGGAGACCGATCATGGCCAAAGGCCAGAAGAAATCGAACAAGGAAGCCCGCAAACCCAAGGCCGAGAAAGCCAAGAAGACCAACGTGTCGAATCCCTCGACCAAGCTCGGCACGGGCCAGGTTTCGATCAAGACCTGAGGGCGAAGCGCCGGGCGCGGCGAACGGGGAGGATGGGAGATGACGCGGGGCGCGAAGATCGCCGGGCTCGCGGCCGGGCTCGTCTGGGCGACGGCGGCGGCCGGGCAGGACGCGCGCGCGGCCGGCCCGCCGGGCGCGCGCGACCGCGCGACCGTGCTGATGTCCGAGAACCCCGCCGAGCTCGAGTTCCAGGAGGCGCTCGGCTATGCCGACGCGGTGCTGATCGACGGCACGCTCTACATCTCGGGCGTGGTGGCGAGCTTCGCGGGCGGCGAGGACACGCTCGAGGCGGCCTATGAGCGCGCCTTCGCGCGGCTCGGGCGGACGCTCGAGCGCGCCGGCGGATCGTGGCGCGACGTGGTCGACATGATCAGCTTCCACACCGACCTCACCACCCAGCTCGGCCCGATCACCACGGTCAAGAACCGCTACCTGACCGCGCCCTTCCCCGCCTGGACCGCGATCCAGGTCTCGCGCCTCGTTCCGCCGAGCGGGGTGACGGAGATCAGGCTGGTGGCGCGGATTGCGGAGGGCGCGGGCGCTCGCTGATCCTTCAGCTCCCCACGATCGTCCCCCCGTTCGGGTGCAGCACCTGGCCCGACATGTAGCTCGAATCCTCGCACGCTAGAAACAGGAAGCAGGGCGCGACCTCGTTGGGCTGGCCGGGGCGGCCCATCGGGGTGTTCTCGCCGAAGGTCTTCATCTTCTCCTCGGTCGAGCCGCCGCAGGGGTTGAGCGGGGTCCAGATCGGGCCGGGGGCGACCGCGTTGACGCGGATGCCCTCGCCGATCAGGTTCTCGGAGAGCGAGCGCGTGAAGGCGGTGATCGCGCCCTTGGTGCTCGAATAGTCGAGCAGATCCTTCGAGCCCTGATACATGGTGACGCTCGTGCAGTTGATGATCGCCGCGCCCGCCTTGAGGTGCGGCCGCGCGGCCTGGGTCAGGAAGAACATCCCGAAGATGTTGGTCTGGAAGGTGCGGCGGAGCTGCTCTTCGGTGATGTCCTCGATCTTCTCGTCGGGGTGCTGCTCGCCCGCGTTGTTGACGAGGACGTCGAGCCGGCCGAAGCGGTCGATGACCTGCTTGACCGCGTCCTTGCAGAACTTGTCGTCGCCGATGTCGCCCGCGATCGCGATCGCCTCGCGCCCCTCCCGTTCGACGATCCCAACCGTCTTCTTCGCGTCGTCGTGCTCGCACAGATAGAGCACCGCCACGTCCGCCCCCTCGCGCGCGTAACGCGCGGCGACCGCGCGGCCGATGCCGCTGTCGGCCCCCGTGATCAGGGCGACCTTTCCTTCGAGCCGGCCCGAGCCGGGATAGCGCGGCTCCCATTCGGGCTTGGGATTGAGCTTCGATTCATGGCCGGGAAGTGCATCTTCGTGGATCATCTCGATCGTGTCGGGGTCGCTCATCGTGATCGTCTCCGGGCTGGGCTGGCGGATATCTGCCAAGCGCCGCGCCCGCCCTCCCGGTTCCCTCGATTATTTTACGCCCCTGTGCGCGGCGTCACATCGCGCCGCTCGCGACTCGCCTAATCCCACCCTCGTCGAATGGTTCGACACCGGAATTTCGGAGGGAATGCGAGATGAAGAAACTTGTTCTGGCGGCGACGCTGGCGGTGGCCGCGATCGCGCCGATCGGCGCGGCGCAGGCGTGCGGCGAGGAGCCGCTCGCGACTTACAGCACGACGCTCGGCGGGCGCGACCATTTCAACAGCAACGGCCAGCGGCTGACCTCGATCGGCCAGATCCTCCAGCAGGACCGCGCCAACGTCAACAGCCGCAACATCCGCGACGCGGGCGACCAGGGCGACGGCTATTTCACCAGCGTCACCGCGCGCGGCCAGATCGCCGAATGGATCGAGGCGGGCTGGATCGACGACGCCGCGCGCGCGCGCATCATGGAAGGCAGCGGCGCGGTCACCGTCTATGTTTATGACGGCTGGATCGAGGTGGTCCCCGCCTGAGCCCCCGGCGGCATCCCCGGCCGCCCCGGCCGGAGCGCGAACCCCCGCGCTCCGGCCGCTTGGCGTGGGCTGGTGACCACCGAAAGGTTGGGATATCTCAGCTTCCGCAAACGGCTGGGGAGGACCCGCCATGTTCGTCGCGGTTTACTGGTGGCGCGTCCATCCGGGGAAGGAGGCGCAGTTCCGCGAGGCGTGGCGGCGCGGGACCGAGCGGATCACCGCGATCTATGGCTCGTACGGCTCGCGGCTCCACCGCGATACCGACGGACGCTTCGTCGGCTATGCCGAATGGCCCGACGAGGCGCGCTGGCGCGCGGCGATGGACGCCAGGATGGTCTATGACGATCCGGAGGCGCGCGCGATGTTCGTCGACGCGATCGCCGAAGCGCCGGCGGGCAACGCGCCCGTGTTCACGATGGAAGTGACCGACGACCTGCTGACGCGCCGCGATTCCTCGCTATATGGGCAAGCGGTTCAACGCGAAGGAGAGTAGAGTGATGAGCAAGGCGTGGATCGCCGGCCTGTTGGCGAGCCTGGCGCTGCCGGCGGCCGCCTGGGCGACGGGCGTGCGGCACGGCTCGATCGGCCATTACGACGCGCTGATCAGCGACGCCGACCATTACAACAGCGAGGGCATCCGGCTGCGCGACGCGACCGCGATCATCCGCCAGGACCGCGCCAACGTCCACCGCCACGGCATCGTCGACGACGCCGACGGCTACGATTATTTCTTCAGCAACCCCAATGCCCGCGCCGCGCTCGAGCGGATGCTCAGCGTCGGCGAGCTTAGCCAGGCCGACGAGGTCGCGATCGTCAGCGGCGTGGTCCGCGTCCATGTCGACATTTTTCCCAATTCGGTCAGGGTCAAGGTTTGGTGATGCCGCGCCGCGCGCCGCTCGCCGGGATCGCCGCGACCGCCCTGCTCGCCTGCTCGCAG
>JACMKH010000273.1 GCA_014380205.1 Sphingomonadaceae bacterium | reverse complement strand
CAACAGTCGCGCCCTATACGATCGAGGAAGCCTACGAAGTCGCCGACGCCTGCGCCCGCGACGACATGGCCGCGCTGCGTGACGAGCTTGGCGATCTCCTCCTCCAGGTCGTCTTCCACGCGCGCATGGCCGAAGAACGCGACGCGTTCGTGCTCGATGACGTCATAACGTCGATCTGCGACAAAATGGTGCGCCGTCATCCGCACGTCTTTGGTTCCGGCGGCGCGCAGCCCGATTGGGAAGGCATCAAAGCCGCCGAGCGGACGACGCAGGAAGACAGCAGCGCGCTGGCTGGTGTCGCGCTCGCGCTTCCCGCGCTGCTCCGCGCCGAAAAGCTCCAGAAACGCGCCGCGCGCACGGGCTTCGACTGGCCCGATCCGACCGGCGCCCGCGCCAAGATCGACGAGGAGCTCGCCGAGGTCGCGACCGCGAATGACGATTCGCGCGCCGGGGAGATCGGCGACCTGCTCTTCGCGGTGGTCAACTGGGCGCGCCATCTCGGCGTCGACCCCGAAGCGGCGCTCCGCGCCGCCAACGACAAGTTTGAGAGCCGCTTCCGCGCGATGGAAAATGTCGCGGGAAGCGCGTTCAACGATCTGACACTGAACGAAAAAGAGGCGCTGTGGCGTGAAGCGAAGCGCGCACTCGCCGCCCCCTGATTACCGTCATCCCCGCGGTGACCGCGTCAGCCCGGCGCGCCCACCTTGCGTGCCTGAAGTCGGTCCCATTCGAGCGGCGAGAGCTTGACCGTGACCGTCACTCGCCCACCATCCACCTGCTTGTCGAGCACCGCGCCGTGCGCGTGGAGCCAGGCGATTCCCTGCCCGTCCGCCGCATCGAGCACGATTTCGCGGACGCGGCTGTCGCGGTCGAGCAGCGCCGCGATCTCCGCTCGCATCGCATCGATGCCTTCGCCCGTAAGCGCAGACAATATTGTGACATTGTCACGCCGCGTCGCCTGCTCGCGCACCGCCGCGAGCGCTTCGCCGCCAAGCAGGTCGAGCTTGTTCCATGCCTCGAACAGCGGCGCCGCGCCCTCCTCGCCGATCGCGCCGATGTCGCGCAGCACCGCCTCGACGTCAGCGCGCTGCGCGTCGCTGTCGGGATGCGCGATGTCGCGGACGTGAAGGATGAGGTCGGCCGAGATCACCTCCTCGAGCGTCGCGCGAAACGCCGCGACGAGCTGGGTCGGCAGGTCCGAGACGAATCCGACCGTGTCCGAAAGGATCGCCTTGTCGAATCCCGGCAGTGCGATCTCGCGCATCGTCGGGTCGAGCGTCGCGAACAGCATGTCCGCCGCCATGACGTCACTTCCCGTCATCCGATTGAAAAGCGTCGACTTCCCCGCGTTGGTGTAGCCGACCAGCGCGATCACGGGCCAGGGTGCGCGCTGGCGGCGGACGCGGTGGAGCGTGCGCGTCCGCGCGACCTGCTCGAGCTCCTTTTTGAGGCGCGCCATGCGGTCGCGAATCATCCGCCGGTCGGCCTCGATCTGCGTCTCACCGGGGCCGCCGAGGAAGCCGAAACCGCCGCGCTGGCGCTCGAGGTGCGTCCAGCTGCGCACCAGCCGGCCCTGCTGATAGTCGAGATGCGCGAGCTCGACCTGGAGCCGCCCCTCGGCGGTCGCCGCGCGCTCGCCGAAGATTTCGAGGATCAGTCCGGTGCGGTCGATCACCTTGGCCTCGAGGCTCTTCTCGAGATTTTTTTGCTGGATCGGCGTGATCGCGGCATCGACGATGACGAGTTCCGCCTCGTGCGCGCGCGCGAGCGTTGCGAGCTCCTCGACCTGCCCCTTGCCGAACAGGGTCGAGGGCCGCGGCGCGCGCAACCTGACCGCGCGCCGCTCGACGACATCGACCCCGATCGCCCCCGCGAGCCCCGCCGCCTCGTCGAGCCGCGATGT
>JACMKH010000033.1 GCA_014380205.1 Sphingomonadaceae bacterium | reverse complement strand
GCGCGGCCCGCCGCTCCGATCGTCCCGCTCACCACGCCCGCCGCCGCGACGCCCGTCCAGCTGAACTTGTCCTGGAGGCCCGTCGCCACGGCGATGCCCTGGGTCCCCGCGTTGACGATCGCGCCGCGCGCGACGTCGCCGAGCAGCTTGCTCCCCGCTATGTCGATGGGCAGCACGTCGCCGAGCCCCTGCGCGAGACCCGCCGAGATCGCCGATATGCCGACGCTCTTCCAGCTGAACTTGTCCTGGATGATTCGACTTCGCTCCGCAAGCAAGCATTGATAGCCGGTGTCGAAAGTCGCTTGGATTGTCAGGCGATCGAATAGTTGACGATAACCACGAGCTCACGAACGAGGTTCGGCGTCGGCACGGCGAGCGCCATCGGCGTGCCCAGCGGGACGACCGCGACGGTGCTCGACAGGAGCCCCGCTAGATCGGCCTCGGCCGGGGCGTTGAGCGTGACCGCCGCCCCGCCCGCGGTGATGCCGAACGACGCCGGCGCGCCCTGTACCTCGGCGAGGATGCGCTCGGCCGTGATCGTGATCGCGCGCCCGCTGGTGAAATAGGGGAGGTCGTCGGCGCTGATCATCAGCTCCGCGGCGCCGGTCGTAACGAGCCGATGCCAGACATCGGGCTGGTCGCGGCGCAGGTCGACCGCGTGGAACAGGCCGACGCGGCCCGTTTTGAGGACGATGGCGTTCATCCGCTCGGCGAGACCGTTGGCGACCATTGTCCGGAACGCGCCGCCGCCATCGCGCGCGGTGTAATGGACGGTCAGCACCAGGTCCGAGATCGTCTTCGAATCGAACGACCGCAGCGTGGGAGGCATTTCGCAGCGAATCGTTCCGCACACCCCGTTGCCCTCCCACCAGACATAGCGGTCGTCGTTGAAGTCGAGCGAGAACAACCCCGCGTCGTTCTGGCCGTGGCTCGTCTCGATCGTCTCGATCGATCCGACATTATATTTGAACCGGGTGTCGTTGCCGGGGTCCTCGGCATAGGCCTCGGCGTCGGTTGTCGCTCCGGCCGTCTTGGCGGTGGAGACGCGGACACGGTTGTTGATCTGCGTGAGCTTGATCGGCACCGACGAATAGGGCCCGGCCACGCACGGCGCGGTGACCGTGAGCGCCTTGATCCGTCGGAAATATTGGCCCGGATGGTCCAGATCGAAGATCGCCTCGGGCAGCTGGATCATGCAGCGCCCGGTGGTCCGGAGCTCGATCAGGGCGAGCGGGTCGAGTCGGGCGAGCGACACTTGTTTGGTCATCTCGCGCTCGCGCACGTGGCGCTTGAGGTAGGCGCTATCCATTCGCCGCAGGTCGAGCGCCAGATTTTCGGCCGCGAGCAGGCCGCGCCGCGTGTCGTTCCACTGGCCGGAGCGGATAAAGGTCTCCGTCAGGCCCAACTCGTAGTTGAAGCAGCGCTCGGCCGCTTTCGCCGCTTCGAAGCTTAGATTGAACATCTCGCGCGACAGTCCCCGCAATTGGCCGGCCAGCCAGTCGAACAATTCGCGATTGGTGAACTTGCCGGTGAGATAGGCCTGCTCAGCGGCCGCTTGCTGCTGCCGGATTTCGTGCAGGCGAAGCTGCTCCTTGGCGATGGTTTCGCGGATTTGGCCGATGACGATCTCGATGTCGGCGCGCTCGACCTCGCGCCCCGCGACAGCGGCCGAATGCTCCCAGTCCTGCTCGCGCACGAGATAGGCCGCCTGCTTGTCGAGCATCCCGGCCGCTTTGTCGAAGGCCGAGGCCAGCGCGCCAACAGCCCCGACCACGAAATCGCGCGCACTGGACGAGAAACCCTCACCGCTGACTTGCACATTGGCGGTCGGCGATCCCCCGAAGCCAGCAGCTCCCATCATGAATGCCGGCACGAGAGCAAGCCCGCCGGAGGCGGCATAACCGATCGCAACAACGGCCTGCAGCCCAAACGAAATTCCATTGGCTACGGTCGCCGCGATCTCCCACGGGTTCATATAGGGACGGCCCGCATAGAATTGCTGGGTCTCGAGGTGCATCTGTCTGGCTTTTTTGGAGCTCGCGATGTTGCCGCCCGCGACCTTGATCTCCTCGCGCAGCATCGTTTTTTGCTCGTTGAGGAAAAACACCTCCTGTTCGGCCTTCAGCCGCGTCAGTCCCTCGGCGTCGCGGGCGCCGATCGCGGCTTCCATCTGGCGGCTGAAGCCCGCCGCCGCCTCGGTCAGCTCGATGGCGTGGCGCAGCATGACGCGGAAGCGATAAGGCGGGCGCGGCGCGCTCAGGCTCGACAGGATCGACGAGAGCGACAAGCCCGCCGCCGACGCTTTGATCAGCTCTTCGACCGATAGCGGCGGCGCGAAGATCGACAGCGAGCGCTCGACGCCCTCGATCGTCCGGCTGTTGCGCAGGTTGAACTGGCGCTCCTCGAGCCGGTCCCACAGCTCGTAGAGCTTCTCGCTGGGCGGAATGCAGAAATAGAGACTTTCGAGCGACAGCGGCGGCGGCGGCAGCTCGGCGCCTCCCTGGGGCAGCACCGACAGGTCCGGCAGCAGGTTCTCGAGCGTCCGCAAGGCGTTGCCGAAGAGATCGAGATTGGTCTCGAGCTGGTTGTAAGTCTCGGAGGGCGGGGTCACCGCGTGCGGCACGATCTTGGGGCGGGGTCCGAGCAGCCGCTCGGCTCGCGCATAGTCGAGCGACGCCATCACCAGGTCTTCGAGCTGGTCGCGCCGGAAATACATGTCGCCGCGTCCGATATAGAGGCGGATAGTGAGGTCGACGATCGCCTGCTGGAACGCCACCGTTCGCGAGCGGGCGACGAGATAGGGTTTGAAAGGGCTCGTCCGCCATTCGCGCACGGCATCCGCCAGCTCGGTTTCGACCGCGCCGGTCGGGTCGCTCGCCAGCCGGTCCATGATCGCGCTGAGCAGCTGCTCACCGTATTCGGCGTCGCCGCGCTCGAAGAACGGCTTGGTGTTCCAGTAGCGCTGCGGCGCGGGATCGTTCGACGACCCCAGCGGGTCGAAAATATAGCGCAGCCACGCCTCGGCTTCGTCGAAGCGTTCGGCTTCGATCAGCTTCGCCGCGATCATGTGCGGCGCGTGGAACGTCAGCTCCCAGTTATAGGCCGCATAGGCGCTCTCGCGCCCGAACTCGAGCTCGACCCGCGGATAAGGCGGCAGGATGATAGGGGCGGGGGCGTAGCCGCTGGTGGCGTGCTCGAACTGGAACGCTCCGACGTGCAGTTGCGTGCCGCGCGCGAGCAGCGCCGGAATGCCGCCCTCGAAGAATTTCTCACGCAGGAAGCACGCCAGCGGATGGTAGAAGTTGCGGACGACGATGCCCAGATCGGTGTCTGCATAGCTCTCGAACTCCTTGATGGTGCGCGCGAGTTCCGGGTCTGCGGCGAGGGCGTCGAAAACGGCCTGCTCCTCCGCGGGCGTCGATGCCGCGCTCCACAGCTGAAGATATTTGACGATCAGCGCGATGACGTCGAGCAGCAGGCGACGCACGTTCGAGAAGGTCTTGACCGTAGTTCGCGCGCCTGTGTCGGGATCGAGCTTGCCGTAAAAGCCGGGAATGAGAATATAGCCGTGGCGATTGTCCTCGAAGAAGAACGGCATCAGCGTACCGAAGAACTTGGTCTGGAAACCGCGGCCGACCGAGCCGAGGGCCAGATTCACGATCCACGATAAGATCTTATCGATCTCGGACGCTTGATAGGGATAGGAGATGCGGAAAATCCCGGGCGTCAGGCCGAACAGGGTCTCGAATCCGCCGAGAAAGCCGTCGGACAGCGCCAAGCGGTCGCCCGTGAACTTGTCCAGCTCGACCAGCCGTTGCGCGCGCGGCGCGGTGTCTTCGAACGCCGGCGCGACGTACAGCCAGCCGCCGTTGGCGACCACTTCCGGATAGCCTTTGCAGCCGGTCAACACGAACGATCCGATGCGCTCCCTATAGGGACTGTCGCTGCTCTGGCAGACATCGACGGTGAAGTCCGTTGCCGGCGTGACCGTAAGGAACACGCGCTGCTGATCGAGTGAGACCGTCGATGTCGGCGTCTTCACGAACCCTTCGGAAACGCGCCGCGGCAGCCATTTCTTGCCGGTATATTCGCTGACCGCGAGCTTGATTTCCGACCAGCGTTGGGTCGGCGGCAGCGGCTGTGGACCCGTTCCGGGTTCGGGGAAAACCGCGTCCTGCTCTTCGTCGCCCTTCTCCATGAAAGTCGCCCAGGCGAGATAGAGCCGCTTGTTGCGGAAGAAGGCGACGAGATGCTCGCCCGCGATGTCGAGATCGATCTTGCGCCACGGCGTCCACACGCGCTCGCGCTCGAGCACGCGATGGAAATAACCGCGCGGATCGCCGCCCTTGGTGCAGCCGAACACATGCAGCTGCTGGCGGTCGAAATCATAGCAGGTGGCGAGCACGTCGAGAAAGGCGATCCTGTCGAGCTCGTCGAGATAGCCTTCATAGGCCGTCTCGATATTCTCCTGATTGACCTCGTTCTGGAGCAGCGCGCTTTCCATCGCCACGAACGGCTCGGTCTTGTCGTCGCGCCATTCGGGCCGAAGATAATATTGCGCCTCGACGAAGACTTTGCGGCCGACCTCCCAGGCGCGGTAGTTGCGCATCCAGTCCCACCACTTCCAGGCGTGGTCGCCATCGAGGTCGGCGATCGCGTCGGGCTCGAGGCCGGCGATGCAGCGCTGGATGAACAGCTGCAGCGTGCCATGCGCGTGGACGAGCCGCGACGACGGCATCTTCGCCGACCATTCGGTGTCGGTGAGGAAATGGTCGTAGAGATCGGTTTTGCTCTCAAGCTGCGGATTGTCGGCGAGCAGATAGGCGACGAGCGCGTCGCGCTTGACCTCCCGGATTGGGTCCATGATGGCCTTGAGGGCGCCGAGCCAGTCGGCCGGGTCGTAGCGCGCGGCGAGCATGCGCTTGGCGTTCTGCCGGTCCGTCTCGCCCAGCGTCGATTGCGCATAAGCGACCGCCTCGGCGAGCGGAACGCCGAGTTGATGGAGAAAATCGACCACTTTCGCCACGGCGCGCCAGGTCGCCGGCGCCCGGTAATCGACGACGCCGGGGGCCAGATGCGCGTCGGCATCGGCGAGCAGCGCGCGCGGCCAGCCCGTCAGCGTCGCGAGCGCGTCGAGCAGCGCGGTCTTGGCCACGCCGTCGGCGGCGAGTTTGAAGACCTGCGGCGCGTCGATGGTGACGCCGGGCTGCGTCGGGATCGCCGTGGCCGGGGATTCGCCGACGAGCGCGAACATGTCGACCATCTCGAGCCATTCGGCGAGCGGGATGGCTGGGATGGGGGGAACGACGGTCTCGAACGGAAGCGTCTCGGGCGCCAGCCAGCCCATAGCGGTTGCGTTCGCCAGCTGGAATGCGACCGCCGGCGCCGCCGGATCGAAGGGCGCCAGCAAACCGGCGATCGCATGCGTGAGGCGCGCCGCGCGGAACAGGTCGGGCGCGGCGGCGGCCGTCAGCGCCACCGCCGGATTGACGATCTCGCCGTCCGTGAACAACGTGATGAGCGCCG
>JACMKH010000272.1 GCA_014380205.1 Sphingomonadaceae bacterium | reverse complement strand
GCGTCGAGGATGTGCTGATGTTTATCGCGAGGATGAGCGGGGTCGGCGTCGCGGGGCTCGCGGGGCTCGCGCTCGCGGTGATAGTGGGGCGGTGGACGGGGGCGAACGGGCCGCTCGCGAGCATGTGCGCGGTGGTCGCGTGCGGGCTGCCGATGGTGCTGTGGTCGGTGTTCGTCGACAAGGTGTGGAAGAACCCCTCGACCGGGCTCGACTGGGCGCGGCCGCTCCGCGCGCACGACGAGACGCGCGAGATCAGCATGGTCAAGCTCGCCGGGCTGTGGGCGACCTGGGGCGCGATCGGCGCGGCCTATTGCATCGGCCGCTGGTATTGGGACGGCTCGTATCTGTTTGCGATGCGCATCCTCGCCTGGTCGGTCCCGTTCCTGATCGTCGCCTCGGTGCCCTATATCTTCTGGATTGATCGGCGGCTGAGCGAGCCGAAGGACGGCGCTTACGCCTTCGGCGCGTGGCTGCTCGGCCGCGAGGGCGCCGACCGCGACAAGATCGTCGAGCATTGGCGCAGCTGGACGATTAAGGGCTTCTTCCTCGCCTTCATGATCTCGATCGTGCCGGGCAACTGGCGGCAGGTGATCGAGACGGGCGCGGCCGATATCGTCTCAGGCCCGGTGTCGCTCGCCGCATGGCTGGTCGGGCTGCTCTTCCTGATCGACGTGACATTCGCGACGGTGGGCTATGCGCTCACCGTGCGCCCGCTCGATTCGCACATCCGCTCGGGCAATCCCTTCGTCTCGGGCTGGGTCGCCGCGCTGATCTGCTATCCGCCCTTCATCCTGATGAACGGGGACGGCCCGCTCGATTATCACCAGAACACCGCGCAATGGGATATCTGGTTCGCGGGCTATCCGGTGTTGCTCTGGGCGTTCGGCGCGGTGCTCGTCTTGCTGACGGCGATCTACGCCTGGGCGACCGTCGCCTTCGGCATCCGCTTTTCCAACCTCACCCACCGCGGCATCCTCACCCACGGCCCCTACCGCTGGACGCGCCACCCCGCCTATCTTTCGAAGAACGCCTTTTGGTGGATTTCGACGCTGCCCTTCCTCGCGGTGAGCGGGAATCCGGTCGACATGGTGCGCAACACCGCGATCCTCGCGGTGATCAGCGCGATCTACTACTGGCGCGCGCGCACCGAGGAGGCGCATCTGATGCCCGATCCCGATTACCGCGCTTATCACGAATGGATGGAGCGCAACGGGCTCGTGCCGAGGTTCGTGCGGTGGCTGACGGAGAAGCGGCCGGCGGTCGCGGTGGCGGCGGAGTAGCCTAGCCGCCGCTCCCGTAAGGCCGCGTGATGATCTCGAGCAGGTGGCCGTCGGGGTCCTCGAAATAGACGCCGCGGCCGCCGTCGTGGCGATTGATCTCGCCCGGCTTCGACCGCGCGGGATCGGCCCAATAGGTCAGGCCGCGCTCCTCGATGCGGCCGAAGGCGGCGTCGAACTCAAGCTCGCTGAGCAGGAACGCATAATGCTGGCGCGAGACCGGGCCCTCCTTCTCCATGAAATCGAGCGACACGCCGTTCGCCGCCTCGACGACGAGGAAGTGCATGAAGGGCCGCGCCTCGGGCAGGCCGAGGATGCGCGTCATGAAGCCCGCAGATTTGACCTTGTCGCCGCACCAGACGATCGTGTGGTTGAGCTCGACCGCCATCAGAAGCTCTCTTCTTCGTAAATCCGGCCGATCTCCCCTTTCCATTCGCCGTGGTAGCGGTCGAGCAGCCGCTCGGCGGGGGTCTTGCCGGTGGCGACGATCTCGCGGAGCGGATCGAGGAAGCCGCTCTCATTGTCGCCGCTCGCGCCGAGCCGGCCACGCGCCGAAAGGCCCGCGGTGGCGATGTCGAGGATTTCGCGAGCGAGATCGCGCAACGTGTGCCCGCGCGGGCCGGTGGTCGCGAGCGCGCGGCGGGGGACCTCGTCACGGATGCGCTGGTGGTCGTCGTTCGACCAATGTTTGACCAGGTCCCACGCCGCGTCGAGCGCGGTCTGGTCGTAGAGCAGCCCGACCCAGAAGGCGGGGAGCGCGCAGATTCGGTGCCACGGACCGCCGTCGGCGCCGCGCATCTCGAGGAAGCTCTTGAGCCGCACCTCGGGGAAGGCGGTCGAGAGATGGTCGTTCCAGTCGGAGAGCGAGGGCTTCTCGCCGGGGAGCGCGGCAAGCTCGCCCTTGAGGAAATCGCGAAAGCTCAAGCCAGCCGCGTCGATGTAACGGCCCTCGCGGAACACGAAATACATCGGCACGTCGAGCATGTAATCGGCGTAGCGCTCGTAGCCGAAGCCCTCCTCGAAGACGAAAGGCAGCATCCCGGTGCGGTGCGGATCGGTGTCGGTCCAGATATGGCTGCGGTAGGAGAGAAAGCCGTTGAGCTTGCCCTCGGTGAACGGCGAGTTGGCGAACAGCGCGGTCGCGAGTGGCTGGAGCGCGAGGCTGACACGAAACTTCTTCACCATGTCGGCCTCGCTCGCATAGTCGAGATTGGTCTGGATGGTGCAGGTCCTGAGCATCATGTCGAGCCCGAGGGAGCCGACGCGCGGCATATGGCGGAGCATGATCGCGTAGCGGCCCTTGGGCATGATCGGCAGCTCGTCGCGGCGCTTGTCGGGCCACATGCCGAGCCCGAGGAAGCCGAGCCCGAGCTCATCGCCGACCGCCTTGACCTGCTTCAGATGCCGCGCGGCCTCGGCGCAGGTCTCGTGCAGATTATCGAGCGGCGCGCCCGAAAGCTCGAACTGGCCCGCTGGCTCGAGGCTGACATTGCCGTCGGGGCCCGACAGCGCGATGACGTTATTAGCGCCGTTTGGGCCGCCCTCCTCGACCGGCGACCAGCCGAAGCGGGTGAGGCCGAGCAGCAGATCGCGGATGCCGCCGGGCTCGTCGTAGGAGGGCGCGCGATGGTCGGCGGTGCGGTAGACGAACTTCTCGTGCTCTGTCCCGATCCGCCAGCGCTCGCGCGGCTTTTCGCCCCTTGCGAAGGTCTCGATTAGCTGCGCGCGGTCCTCGATCGGTGGGCTGTCGTCCGAGGAATCGGTCCGTGTCGTCATGGCGGGCGCTTAGCGGCGGCGTGGAGGACGCGCCAGCAAATCCGGCATGCCTAGGGACAAGCTCGGCTTATGCTCCGCTCCAATCCCCCCTCCCCGCCATCCACAGCGCGACCGCCGCCACCGCGGCGGTGTCGGCGCGTAGGATGCGCGGGCCAAGCGAGACGGGAACGGACGCGGGCAGCGCGCGGATCGCGGCGTTCTCGGCGTCGGTGAAGCCGCCCTCGGGGCCGATCAGGATCGCGGCGCGGCCGTCGTGCGCGGCGAGTGCCTTGCGGAATGATCCGCCGCCGCGCTCGTCGGCGAAGAACAGATGGCGCGTCTCGGGCCAGTCGGCGAGCAGCGCGTCGAGGCTGGTCATCGCGGCGAGCTCGGGGAGCGCGGTGCGCTCGCATTGCTCGGCCGCCTCGATCATATGCGCGCGGAGCCGGTCGTCCTTGACCCGGTCGACCACCGTCCGCGCCGTCCGCACGGGGATGAGCCGCGCCACGCCGAGCTCGGTCGCCTTTTCCGCAACCCAATCCCAGCGCGCGCGCTTGATCGGCGCGGCGCAGAGCCAGAGGTCGGGGACGGCCTCGCGCTCGCGCAAATGGCCCACCACGCGCAGCACCGCGTCCCGCTTGCCGACATGCGCGATCTCGGCGAGCCATTCGCCGCTGCGGTCGTCGAACAGCTTGGCCTGGTCGCCGGGCCCGAGGCGGAGGACGCGGATCAGATAATTGGCCTGCGCCGCGTCGAGCGCGATCTCGGCTTCGGCGCTGAGCTCGGCGTCGACGAACAGGCGCGGCAGGCTGCGCGGAGGCCAGGCGGGGGTCGCGGGCATGCGCGCCTAAGCCGCCGCGTCCTCGAACTGAAGCCGCGCGAGGCGGGCGTAAAGGCCCTGGTCGCGCGAGAGCGCGTCGTGGCGGCCCTCCTCAACGATGCGGCCATGGTCCATCACCACGATCCGGTCGGCCGAGCGGACGGTGGCGAGGCGGTGGGCGATGACCAGCGTGGTGCGGTTGGCCATCAGCCGCGCGAGCGCGTCCTGGACGAGCCGCTCGGATTCGGCGTCGAGCGCCGAGGTCGCCTCGTCGAGCAGCAGCAGCGGCGCGTCGCGGAGCAGCGC
>JACMKH010000271.1 GCA_014380205.1 Sphingomonadaceae bacterium | reverse complement strand
TGTCCAATATTCCCCACTGCTGCCTCCCGTAGGAGTCTGGGCCGTGTCTCAGTCCCAGTGTGGCTGATCATCCTCTCAGACCAGCTAAGGATCGTCGCCTTGGTGAGCCTTTACCTCACCAACAAGCTAATCCTACGCGGGCTCATCCCTCGGCGATAAATCTTTGGACTTACGTCATTATCCGGTATTAGCACGGATTTCTCCGAGTTATTCCGAACCGAAGGGCAGATTCCCACGCGTTACGCACCCGTGCGCCACTAGACGTCCAACCGAAGTTGGGGTCTCGTTCGACTTGCATGTGTTAGGCATGCCGCCAGCGTTCGTTCTGAGCCAGGATCAAACTCTCAAGTTGATGTCCGACCAACGGCGTCGGGCCGAAACCCGCGCGCCAAGGGCCGTCTCATGGGAGCCGTTCCTGCACATTCTTTACGTATGGATACGTGAAGGACATGTATCGAACGGCTCTGGCATTACCGGCATCGGGGCCTTGAGGTCCCCGGACCGGGCGCCGCCGCCCACATGTCCCTTCATCTAAACCGACAATGTCAAAGAGCCGACGCCTCTCCATCCCCCGCCGTTGCCTTTGGAGGAGACGGTTGCCCGTGATCAAGAGACGACAAAACGACGCGCAGCCACATAAGCGACCGCGCCCCGTCGTTGAAGGTCATATACGCTCGGCTCCGCGCCGGGTCAACACCCCTGCCGCGACATTTTATTGCGCGGTGCGGCAAAGCGCGCGCCGCTACGGATTTACGCCTCATACACCTTGTTCGCGCATAAGTCGCGCGTGGAGCAGACGATCCTCCCGAGCGCCCCTGGGCAGCCGCCCGACGGGCTCGCGCGCCGCGTGCGGAGCGCGGTTTTCTGGCGTTCGGGCAGCCAGATCGTCGCCCAGATCATCACCTGGGGGTCGACCTTCCTCGTCATTCGCATGCTCGAGCCGGGCGATTACGGGCTCGTCGCGATGGCGACGGTGCTGCTGGCCTTCCTCAACCTGATGAACGGCTATGGCTTCGCGAGCTCGCTGATCCAGCGCGAATCGATCGATCGCCGCGCGATTCGCCAGGTGTTCGGCCTCCTCCTCCTGCTCAACACCGGGCTCGCGCTCGCCCAGCTCGCGCTCGCGCCGCTCGCCGCCGCCTATTTCCGCGAGCCGATGGTCGCCGAGCTGCTTCGCGTTTCCGCCGTCAGCTATCTCATCACCCCCTTCATCGCGCTGCCTTTCGCACTCCTCAGCCGCGAGCTCGAATACAGGAAGCAGGCGCTCGCCAACCTCGCCGGCTCGCTCGCGGGCGCGGCGACCGCGCTCGCGCTCGCCTGGCTCGGCTATGGCGTCTGGGCGCTGGTGTTCGCGCCGATTGCCCTCTTCGGCGTCAAAGCGATCGGGCTGACGATCGGCGCGAGGAGCCTCGTCTGGCCGAGCTTCTCGTTCAAGGGCGCGGGCGCGATGATCGGCTTCGGCGGCGCGATGACCGCGACCCAGTTGTTCTGGTTCCTCCAGAGCCAGTCGGACGTTTTCATCGGCGGCCGCGTGCTCGATCCGCACAATCTCGGCCTCTACACCACCGCGCTGTTCCTCACCCAGATCCTCGCCGCCAAGTTCGTGCCGCCCTTGAACGACGTCGCCTTCGCCACTTATTCGCGGATGCAGGGCGCGGGCGGCGACATCGCGGGCGGCTTCGCCAAGTCGGTGCGGATGATCATGCTCGCCGCGCTGCCCTTCTATTTCGGGCTCGCGGTCACCGCCGAGCCGCTCGTGCTCGTGATCCTCGGCGAGGGCTGGGCGGGGACCATCCCGCTGGTCGCGATCCTCGCCCAGGCGATGCCCTTCCTGACGCTCCAGATCCTGTTCGCCCCCGCGACCAACGCGCGCGGTCGGCCGTGGCTCGCGGTCAGGATCAACATGCTCGGCGCGCTGATCATGCCGATCGCCTTCCTGATCGGGATCAACTGGGGGACGCAGGGCATGGCCTGGGCGTGGCTGACCGGCTTCCCGCTGCTCACGCTCGCGACGATCGCGCTGTCGCTCCCCGTGATCGGCCTCTCACTCCGCCAGCTCGGCGCCGCGATCCTCCCCGCCCTCGCCGCCTCGGGCGCGATGGCCGCGCTGGTCTATGGCGCCGATGTCGAGATCGCGCGCCACCTCGATCCGCTCCCCCGCCTCGCCCTCCTCGTCGGCTGCGGCATCACGGCCTACGCCTGCTATCTCGTCGCCTTCGCCCGCGAAGCCCTCGCCGAGCTGTGGAGCTTCGCCTCGGGCCGGCCGCTCGCTGCGGCCTGAGGGGCGATGCCGGAGCGGCAGGCCATGGCGTTGAAGTGTGCCCCGGCGAAGGCCGGTCCCAGAGTGCTTGCAGAGCTGGACTCCGGCTCTCGCCGGAGAACAACGACATTCAACTGGTCGTTTGCGAATCCGCTAGCGAGTGCGAATTTGAAACTCTGCGATGAGATCGATCGTGATATCTGGCAGCGCCTCGTCTGGATCGGCCAGGCATCGGTTATCGATCCAAGCGTAGGCGCCGGCAAGATCGGTGCCCCGGAGAATATCTCGATGCCCGTTCGGATGGTACAAATTGTAGCCAGCGAGTACGCCCGAAACCCAAGCCTCTAGGGCTCCGGCGCGGGGTCCGTTTCTGCGGCGAGCTTCCGTCCATTCCGCACAGTCCGGTGACGGATCGAACCCGTGAATTCTGCGCGCATCCGAATCGTCGATCATTCCCGGAGGGCTTATGAGAACGGCGGCGGCAAGAAGGATCATTCCGATTTCTCCGGCTTAGGTTTGAGATGGACGGCCTACAGATCTTGCAGGAATCGCCCTCAAGCCGACTGGATGTAATCCCGCATCGCCTGGGCATCCTGCTCGATCCGGTCCATCCGGTATTTGACCAGATCGCCGATCGAGACGAAGCCGACCATCCGCCCCTCCTCGACCACGGGCAGGTGCCGCATCCGCCGCTCGGTCATCAGCCCCAATGCGCCGAGCACGCTCTGCGCGCCCTCGACGGTGTGCGCGGGCGCGGTCATCACCTCGCCGACGGTCCGCTCGAGCGCCGCCGCGCCTTCCCTGGCGAGGCAATAGAGCACGTCGCGCTCGGACATGATGCCGACGACCTCGTCGCCGTCGAGCACCGGCACCGCCCCAATCCGCCGCTCGGCGAGCAGCCGGACGGCCTCGGCGACGCTCATCTCGGGAGTCGCGGTGACCACCTGATGGGTCATGCCGTGGATGATCGCCGTGATGTTCATAGCCGTCTCCTAGAGCCTGATCGTTTGAGGTGGAAGCGCTTCGCGCTTCCGCCGAGAGCGTGAATCAGGCTCTCATCCATGGTCCCCGACTCGGCTTGATAGTCTCACTTTTCGCGACCAAAGGGAAGGCGATGCCGCCCCCGCGCAACCGCCTCGACGATCCCGGCTATGCCGCCTTCGCCTGGGCGCGCTACCGCCGCATCCTCAAATGGATGGCGCTCGCGGCGTTGCTCGCGGTGCTCGCGGCGCTGGCGTGGATACGCTGGAGCGGCGCGCCGATGAGCCGCCACCTCGTCATCGCCACCGCGCTCGGCGTCGGCCTCACCGTGCTCTGCGCGGGCGCGCTGATGGGGCTGGTGTTCCTGAGCTCGGGGACCGGGCACGACGAGGATGTCGGCGGGGGCGATTAGAGCATTGCACGATTAGGTTGCATCACACTTGCCGTTCGCCCTGAGTAGGGACTGAGCGAAGGCGAAGGCTCGTATCGAAGGGTCCTTCGATACGCCGCTTCGCCAAGCTCAGCGGCTACTCGGGACGAACGGGGTCAACTTAATCGCAGCGCGCTCTAGTCGGACACGAGTACATAGGTCAGCGTCGCGGTCCCGTTGGCGGGGACGGTGTCGCGCCACCACAACATGCCCTCATGCTGCACGAGGCGTTCGCTCGAACGCGCGACGCGCGGCCCCGCGACGGGGACGATCGGAATCTCGATCCGCGCGCGTTCGGGGCGCGCGTTGCTGACCGTGACGCGCATGAGAATCGGCGCATCGTCCTCGGCCGCGCCCTCCTCGATCACGGGCTCGATCTCGAGCGTCATCTGCGGCGAGAAGCCGCCTTCGAGCTCGAGCTCCTCGCCGATCGCGGTATCGTCGACCGACGCCTCCGCGATCAGCACCGGGCGCGCCGCGCCCGCCGCGAAGATCGCCGCGCGGCCGAGCGGGAGCGCCAGGCCGAGCCCCTCGCGCTCGGTGTTGCGCATCCTGTAGACGGCGACCATCGGCAGCGTCTCGCGCTCGCCGTACGGCACCGGGTCCGAACGATAGAAGCGCTCGAACGGCACGTCCTCGCGCGAAAGCATCGCCACCTGCTTCTGGCTTTGCGCGGCGACCGTGACGCGCTCGGGGATGCGGTAGAGCTTGAGGTCGCCGATATCCTCCTGAACCGCCTCCATGGCGATGTCCTGCGCACCAACCACGGTGACGGGCGAGACGCTTTGAAGGTTGGGGCGCTGGACACGGCTGCCAGTGACGACGAGTTCTTCGGCGCGCTCTCGCTGAAGTGTATAGAAATCCACGCCGTGCGGCCAGCATTGCAGGCGGATAGGCCCGCCGCTCGGCGGGCTGACCCAGGTCGCGACGCGATTGGGCCGGCCCGCGACCGCCGCGGTCGTCGCGTCGGGGAAGCTCGTCGGATCGCCGTTGGCAAGCGTCACCCAGGCGAACAGGTCGAGCGTCTCGCCATCGGGATCGATCGTCGCGATGTAGTTCGCCTGCCAATCGAACCCCGAAGCGAGATAGGAGAGCGTCACCTGCGCGCTCGCCGCCCGCGTCGCGCGCGTCCGCACCGACAGCGTCGGCCGCGCTGGCAACCCTTCGGGCACCCCGGGATAGATCATGGTCTCGGGCAGCCCCGAGCAGCGCAGCGCCTCGAAGCCCTCGGCGGTCTCGAGCACGACCGCGCCCTGCGGGCCGCTGCGCACCACGGCCTCGGTTTCGC
>JACMKH010000032.1 GCA_014380205.1 Sphingomonadaceae bacterium | reverse complement strand
GCCCGGCACCTGGGTCAACCTCGAGGGCCGGGTGCAGCGCGGCCAGCGTGCGGTATTCCCACCCGGCGAAGCGCGCGAGGACTGGACGATCTATCGCGCGCTGTCCGAAGTGCTTGGCCACACCCTGCCGTACGACGACCTGCGGTCGCTGCGCGCGCGGATCGCGGGCGAGTGGCCTCACCTCGGGGTCGAGGGGCTGACGCCGGCCGAATGGGTCACGCCTGCCGATTTCGAAGCGACGCTGCCGTCGCGGCCGTTCGCGCTGCCGATAAGCAACTTCTACGTTACCAATCCAATCGCCCGCGCAAGCGCGACGATGGCCGAGTGCGTCGACCAGATCGTCGGCGCCGACCAGCTGCAGGCGGCCGAATAATGAGCTGGACCGAAGCCTTTCAGGACGTGCTCGGCCCCGGCTGGGGCTATTTCATCGGCACGCTGCTGCTCATTCTTCTGATCGCGCTGCCGGTGATGGTCGGCGTCGCGCTCGCGGTCTACGCCGACCGCAAGATCTGGGCGTCGATGCAGCTGCGGCGCGGCCCCAACGTCGTCGGGCCCTTCGGCATCCTGCAGACCTTCGCCGACGCGTTGAAGCTGTTCCTCAAGGAAACGATCATCCCGTCGGGGGCGAACAAGGGCGTGTTCCTGATCGCGCCGATGATCACCTTCACGCTGGCGCTGATCGCGTGGGCGGTGATCCCGTTCGACGCGGGGCTGGTGCTGGCCGACCTCAACGTCGGGCTGCTCTACCTGTTCGCGATCAGCTCGATGGGCGTCTACGGCATCATCATGTCGGGCTGGGCATCGAACTCGAAGTATCCGTTCCTCGGCGGGCTGCGCTCGGCGGCGCAAATGGTCAGTTACGAAGTGTCGATCGGCTTCGTCATCGTCTGCGTCGTGCTCTACGCGGCGAGCTTCAATCTCTCCGACATCGTCCTCGCCCAAAAGGGCAACGTGCTCGGGTTCCTCAACGGCAATATCTTCAACCCGCTGCTGTTTCCGATGGCGATCCTGTTCTTCATCTCGGCGCTCGCCGAGACCAACCGCCCGCCGTTCGACCTGCCCGAGGCCGAGGCCGAACTCGTCGCCGGCTACCAGGTCGAATATTCGTCGATGGCGTTCGCGCTGTTCTTCCTCGGCGAATACGCCAACATCCTCCTGATGTGCGCGCTGACGAGCGTCCTGTTCCTCGGTGGCTGGCTGCCCCCGGTCGACTGGGCGCCGCTCTACGTCATCCCAGGCTTCTTCTGGATGATGGGCAAGATCTTCTTCATGTTCTTCGTCTTTGCGTGGGTGAAGGCGACGGTGCCGCGCTATCGCTACGACCAGCTGATGCGGCTCGGGTGGAAGGTGTTCCTGCCGCTGTCGCTGTTGTGGGTGGTGATCGTGTCGGGCTGGCTGGTGTTCACCGGCCATTTCGACACGCTTCCGGGAGTATCAATCTGATGAGCGCCGTGTTCCGCGCCGCCAAGTCGCTGCTGCTGATCGAGTTCGTGCGCGGGCTCGTGCTGACCTTCGGCTATATGTTCAAGCCGAAGGCGACGCTCAACTATCCGTACGAGAAGGGGCCGATCTCGCCGCGGTTCCGGGGCGAGCACGCGCTTCGGCGCTACCCGAACGGCGAGGAGCGGTGCATTGCCTGCAAACTGTGCGAGGCGGTGTGCCCGGCGCAGGCGATCACGATCGAGGCCGAGCCGCGCGAGGACGGATCGCGGCGGACGACGCGCTACGACATCGACATGACCAAGTGCATCTATTGCGGCTTCTGCCAGGAGTCGTGTCCGGTCGATGCGATCGTCGAAGGGCCGAACTTCGAATTCTCGACCGAGACGCGCGAGGAGCTGATTTACGACAAGGCCAAGCTGCTTCAGAACGGCGAGCGCTGGGAGCGGGTGATCGCAGCCAACCTCGCCGCCGACGCGGCGTGGCGGTGAACGCAGTCGCCTCGCAGGCGTGACCGCGCTTGCGAGCCGGGCGGCGGGGCGTTAGACGCACCGCAGCAAAAACAAAATCCACTCTCGCGGAGCCGCCCCTCCACCGCGCGAAGGGTGCGGTCCCCCTCCCTGAAGACGGGGAGGAACTAAGATTCTCCCCGTGGTCGGGGAGGGGGACCATGCTCTTGCATGGTGGATGGGTACCGCCACGAGCCGAACCGTCAATCAGGACCGCGCCCCGCCCCGTGATCACGACCCTCGCCTTCTACCTGTTCGCAGGCATCGTCGTCACGGCGGCGACGATGGTGATCCTGTCGCGCAACCCGGTGCATTCGGTTCTGTGGCTGATCCTCGCCTTCTTCAACGCCGCCGGGCTGTTCGTGCTGCTGGGGGCCGAGTTCCTCGCGATGATCCTGGTCATCGTCTATGTCGGCGCGGTCGCGGTGCTGTTCCTGTTCGTCGTGATGATGCTCGACATCGATTTCGCCGCACTCCGGGCAGGCTTCGTCAAGTATCTGCCGGCCGGCATCGCACTCGCGGTGCTGCTCCTCGTTGAGCTGCTGCTGGTGCAGGGCGTGTCGAGCTTCGGACCCGTCACCCCGACCGCGGCGAACGCGCCGGTGTCGGCGGCGGCGGGGATGACCAATACCCAGGCGCTCGGGAGCCTGATCTACACGCGCTACGTCTACATCTTCCAGGCGGCGGGCATGGTGCTGCTGACCGCGATGATCGGCGCGATCGTGCTGACCCACCGCCAGCGTCCGGGGACGCGACGGCAGGACATCGGCATGCAGAACGCGCGGACCCCGGCACAGTCGACGTCGAAGGTCCGCGTGACCAGCGGCGAGGGGGTCGAGCTGTGATCGGGGCGTTTACGTGATAGGTTTGGGCCACTACCTGACCGTCGGCGCGATCCTGTTCGTGCTCGGCGTGCTCGGCATCTTCATCAATCGCAAGAACGTCATCGTCATCCTGATGTCGATCGAGCTGATCCTGCTCAGCGTCAACATCAACCTCGTCGCCTTCTCGGCGTATTCGGGCGACCTCGTCGGCCAGGTATTCGCGATGTTCGTGCTGACGGTCGCGGCGGGCGAGGCGGCGATTGGGCTGGCGATCCTCGTCATCTATTTCCGCAACCGCGGGACGATCGCGGTCGACGACATCAACATGATGAAGGGCTGACGCGTTGATCCAGCTCATCGTCTTTCTGCCGCTCGTGGCGGCGCTGATCGCCGGGCTCGGCAGCCGCATCATCGGCGCGACGCTCGCCAAGGGTGTGACCACCGCCGCGCTGTTCGTGTCTGCGGCCCTAAGCTGGGTCGTGTTCCTCGACATCGGCCTCGGCGGCAGCACCGCCTACACCGTTACCGTGCTCGACTGGATCGCGAGCGGCGACATGGTCGTCAACTGGGCGTTCAAGGTCGATACGCTGACCGCGGTGATGCTCGTCGTCATCAATACCGTGTCGGCGCTCGTCCACCTCTACAGCTGGGGCTATATGGAGGAGGACCCGGATCAGCCGCGGTTCTTCGCCTATCTGTCGCTGTTCACCTTCGCGATGCTGATGTTGGTGACCGCCGACAATCTCGTCCAGATGTTCTTCGGCTGGGAGGGCGTCGGCCTCGCGAGCTACCTGCTGATCGGATTCTGGTACCACAAGCCGAGCGCCAACGCGGCGGCGATCAAGGCGTTCGTCGTCAACCGCGTCGGCGATTTCGGCTTC
>JACMKH010000270.1 GCA_014380205.1 Sphingomonadaceae bacterium | reverse complement strand
GCGATCGGGACGAGCGGCCACGCTCCGAGCCGAAGCGGTGCTCGGCCCGGCGACACGCTCTGGCTGGGCGGATCCGTCGGCGACGCTGGCATCGGCCTAGCCATCGCGCGTGGCGAGCGCGATGGCCCCGCTTCGCTTCTCGCCGCCTATCGCCGCCCCGTCCCCCAGCTCGAGCTGGGCCGCCGGATCGCACCTTATGTCCATGCGATGATGGACGTGTCGGACGGATTGCTGATCGACGCCGCGCGGCTCGCGGCGGCGAGTCGCGTGCGCGTGACGATCGACCTCGCGCGGATTCCGCTCTCCGAAGCATTTCGATCGCTGGCGGGCGATACGCGCGAGGCGCGGCTCGCGGCGGCGAGCGCGGGCGACGATTATGTGCTGCTCGCGGCGGGGCCAGCCAATCTCGGCGAAACCGTCGAAGGGCTGGCGGCGGTCGGCGCAATCGAGGCGGGCGAAGGCTTGAAGCTGATCGATGCGGGGCATCCCGTGCCGCTTCCTGATAGTCTGGGCTACGAACACCGAACGGCCTAGCCGCGCAACCTTCCCAGGCTGGGACAGGCCCCCTTGCCCCTCGTCCGACTCTCCGCCTATAGGCGCGGCACATTTTTCAGCGTCCGCTTTCGGGCGCTGTTTTTCATGCATGACGCAATCGCAGGGGAAGCGATCCAATGTTTATCGACAATCCGATGGCGATCGTCATCGCGGCGATCGCGTGCGGCCTCATCGCCGTGCTTTACGGCTTCATCACCAGCCGCCAGGTGCTCGCCTCCAGCGCGGGCTCGGAGCGGATGCAGGATATCGCCGCCGCGATCCAGGAAGGCGCCAAAGCTTACCTTTTCCGCCAATATTCGACGATTGGGATCGTCGGCCTGGTGGTAGCCGCGCTGGTCTTCTTCTTCCTCGGCCCGATCGAGGCGGGCGGTTTCCTGCTCGGCGCGGTGCTGTCGGGCTCGGCCGGCTTCATCGGCATGAACATCTCGGTGCGCTCGAACGTGCGGACCGCGCAGGCCGCCTCGGTCAGCCTCCAGAGCGGCCTCACCGTCGCGTTCCGCGCGGGCGCGATCACGGGAATGCTCGTCGCGGGGCTCGCGCTGCTCGCCATCTCAGTGTTCTTCTATGTGCTCGTCGCGCTGATGGGTGAAAACCCGGCCAGCCGCGAGGTGACCGACGCTCTGGTCAGCCTCGCCTTCGGCGCCTCGCTGATCTCGATCTTCGCGCGTCTCGGCGGCGGCATCTTCACCAAGGCGGCCGACGTCGGCGCCGATCTCGTCGGCAAGGTCGAGGCCGGAATCCCCGAGGACGACCCCCGCAACCCCGCCGTGATCGCGGACAATGTCGGCGACAATGTCGGCGACTGCGCGGGCATGGCGGCCGATCTGTTCGAAACCTATGTCGTCACGGTCGGCGCGACGATGGTGCTCACCGCATTGCTCGTGAAGACTGCCGGCGAAGGCCTGCTCGCTCTTATGAGCCTGCCGCTGCTAATTGGCGGCGTCTGCATCCTGACTTCGATCCTCGGCACCTATTTCGTCCG
>JACMKH010000269.1 GCA_014380205.1 Sphingomonadaceae bacterium | reverse complement strand
GGTTGCGCGGCAGGTCGCGGTAGCTGCGGACGCCGTCGCGGAAGATCGCGGTGATCATTTCTTCGTTGGTCGGGCCGTAGAGCATGTCGCGGTCGGAGCGGTCCCTGATCCGCAGCATCTCGGGGCCATAGGCGTCGTAGCGCCCGCTCTCGCGCCACAGATCGGCCGACTGGATCGTCGGCATCAGCATCTCGATCGCGCCCGCGCGGTCCTGCTCCTCGCGGACAATCGTCTCGATCTTCCTGAGCACGCGCTGGCCGAGCGGGAGCCAGGCGTAGATCCCCGCCGACGTCTGGCGGATCATCCCCGCGCGCAGCATCAGCCGGTGGCTCGCGATCTGCGCGTCACCCGGCGTCTCCCTGAGCACGGGCAGAAAATAGCGGGAAAGGCGCATGGGTCGGGCGGCGGTCCGTCGCGGGAGGATGGCGCGTCTTAGAGCCTGATCGTTTGAGGTGGAAGCGCTTCGCGCTTCCGCTGAAAGCGTGAATCAGGCTCTCATCTACGATGGAGACCTTGATTCACAGATCGGGCTGAATCTGGCTGATCTGATCAAGGTCTCGGGACGCACCCTCGCATCGGCAACCGGCTTGGCCGCGCGCCGCCTGTTGCGCGATGAACACAGGGGCGGCGCAAATGTCGCCGCCGCGCCCCTAGGGCCGTGACAAGCGCGGAATCGCCGCCTAGCAACCCCCTCAGAACACGCGCCGCAAGGTCGTGGTTCAGGGACGGCTTCCGTACCGCCGAGCATCGCATAAGGGGGCGATGCGCGCGAACGGAGGCCGACTTAAGGGGGCTTGACGAGTCAATCGTCACGCGGGCGCCCGGACCGAAAGGTCCGGGCGCTTGTCGTTTGGTCCCTCGACTATTCCCCCATCGCCGCGATTTCCCAGAGCGCCTCGCTGTCGACGATGCGGATCTTGCCGTGGTCGAGCTCGATCAACCCCGAATCGGCCCAGGCGGAAAGCTGGCGGTTGATGTTCTCGCGACTGATTCCGACGAAATTGCCGAGCTCGGTTTGGCTGAGGTCGATGCGCAGCCGCTGCTGCGAGACTTCCTCGTCGAACAGACGCTGGAGATAGCGCGCCAGCCGCGGGCCCGAGGAGAAGGCGCGGTCGCTCTCGACGGTCTCGTTCATCACGCGCAGCCGGCGCGCCATCTCGCTGAGCATCTTGAGCGCGACCGCCGGGTGGCGCGCGATGAAATCCTCGCACGCGCCGCGCGTCAGCCGCAGCACGCTGCCCTCCTCCATCATCGTCACCGTCGCGGTGCGCTCGCCGCCGTCGAGCACCGCGATCTCGCCGAGCACGGTGCCCGGCCCGACATAGTCGAGCACGATCTCGCGCCCGTTGGCCGAGACCATGTTGACCCGCGCGGTTCCGGTCACGAGGATGATCACCGTCGTCCCCGGATCGCCCTGGTGCATCAGCACCTCGCGCTTCTTGACCGCGTCGACCCGCGCGCGCCCGAGCAGATCGTCGAGCTCGTGCGCCTCGCACGCGGCGAGCAGCGAATGATCGGGAAGCAGCGCGAGCAGCTGATCGGCGGACATCGGCATGGGCGTGACCTCTCCCTCGCGGCGGCGTGCCGCGCCACACTATCCCGCGCCGTGCGAGCGCGGAAGAGGCGATGTTCGCGCGCGGGGTTGACGGCGCGGACGATCCCCCGAAAGGCGTGCGCGCCGCGCAGGCTTGCGGCGGATGGAGCGGACGGCGTGCTTGAAGTAGAGGTGATCCGGGGAACAGACGGATGGCTCGCCGATCGGTCGGTTTGGACCACACCCACCGATTTCCCCGAGATCGTCGAGGCGATCGCGGCGATCGAGCGACGCGCGGAGATCACTGGCCTAACGGGGCAGCACCCAATCTGGGAAGGCTACAAAGACCTCCCCAACTATCGCAAGTCGAAACGGGACTACAGGTCGTCGGATCAGGTCCGCTCCAGCACGAGCATGTGCCTGATGTTCGCCTGGCTCGCAGCGGCGCGACATTCGAACGCGGTCATCGAGATCGGCGCCGCGTTCGGCATATCCGGGATGTACTGGCTTTCCGGACTGGCGGAGGAGGAGGGCTGGCTCTTCACGTTCGAGGCGAACACCATCTGGGCGGACCTCGCGCGCGATAATCTACGGGCGATTTCCGACCGTTTCACGCTCGTCAACGGGACGTTCGAGGAGCATGCCGACGCGACGCTCGCGGGCGTCGGCGCCGATATCGGCGTGGTTGACGGCTTCCACACGAGCGACGTCGTTCATGCGCAACTCGACATCCTCAGGCGATTTCTCGCCCCCGGCGCGCTGGTCCTCATCGTGGGCGTGAACTTTTCGCCCGACATGATCGAATGCTGGCGCGCGATCAGCGAGGACCCCTCCTATGCCGCCAGCGCCGTGATCGGCCCGAGAGTGGGCCTCATCGAGCTCCCGCGCGATTAGTTCGTAAGAGTTCGATGCGGCGATGATCCTGATCAGAACCAACCGCTCGTGTCGCCGGAGAACCCCCTGATGGCCTGCTCCGCTTCCGCGATGTCACCGAACTCACGAAATCGCGTCAGATCTTCGACCAGCGTCTCCGATCGCGGCAGCACGGGGCAGGCATCATAGCTCTTGAGCCCCAGCGGCCCGACGACCCTCATGACGATGTCGTTGTAACCGCTTTGTCCCCTGATCGTCGCGGCCCGTTGGGCGTCAATGAAGAATCCGCCGCGATACCGGGGGGCGCTACGCGCGACCGCCATCAGCCCCATATAGTCGAGCAGGGGCAGGCCGAGATGCGTCGCGACGAGCTTCGCATAGAGCAGATTGCCGCCGATCGACGGATTTGCGTCCGCATAGTCGGTGGGACGCAGGCCGAGCCCCGCGCACTTCAGGAAATCCATGACGACGTCGTGCGAGTCGAGCCGCTCGCGCTCGAACGGGCGAAAGTCGATCGGGCCGATCGCGGACCAGCGCGCGATGAAATCGGCGATCCGGCTTTCGCGCGCCAGGAACTGGCTAAAGGTCCGAAACTCGCGGCCGCGCTGCGCCGCCTGCTGGAAGGAGGAGATCGCTGAGCTGAGATACTCGCGCAGATAGACGATGACGCGTCGATCGAACCGCGCGAAATCGTCGAAAAACTCGCGCAATAGATCGAGGCGCACGAGATTGCTGAAGGATTCGCTCGAGATGACGACCGTGTCGTGACCGGCGATCTCGGTCGTGAACACTCGCTTCATCTCGGCGAAGGCCGCTTTGTCGTCGAGCTTCCCCGCGCATGCCGCGGCGAGACTGTGATGCGCGACCGGCAGGCCGCGCTCACCGGGTAGCGCGCGTCCGGCGCGCGGATAAATCGCGCCCTCGGCGCCGAGCGCGTCGGCGTTGCGGGCCAGGAAATGCTGGATCGAGCTCGTCCCCGTTTTGGGGCGGCCGATGTGAAGGATGAGCTGCTTGTTCGCCATCTTCGGATCGCGTTGGAGAGGGGGTCGAGGCCCGGCGAACCGGGTGGATGCGCCTATTTACGCCGCAGCACGAACTTGCGATCGTGAAGATCGAACTGGAGCGCGCTGTCGTTCAGGATTTCCTCCACCGCGCGGCGCACTCCCGGCCAGTTGTAATCGTCGCCGATGATCGCACCCCCGGGCCTGAGCTGCTCGAGCCACAGCCGGAGATCGAACAACACCGATTCATATTCGTGATCGCCATCGATGTAGATAAGATCGGGCCTGATCTCGAGATGCTTGAATAGCTTCGCGCCCGCGACGCCGGTGAGCGGCAGTGGCGTGATGCTGTCGCGAAAGCCGAAATGGAGCACGTTGGCCATGAACTGGTAGTAAAGGCGGGGGAAACCGTTGACGATCCTGAGATCGAGCTTGCTTCCGACGCCGCTCTCTCGGCTCCAATGCTGCCAGTTGCCGAGCCAGGTGTCGATGCAGACGATTTCGGTCGCGAGCCCCAGCTTGCGGCAGACGCCGGCCATATGCACCGCCGAAGCGCCCTTCCACGTGCCTACCTCGACGATCAGCCCCGGCCGCAGCTCACCGACAAGGTCGGCGAACACCGGATGCTTCGAATCCCATCCCTGCAGATCGGCGGGATAGCTGAACGGCAGTTCGTCATAGGGATCGTCGGCATAGAGCAGCGCCCGCACCGCGAGGTGGGCGGGCCGCTCGCGCCTGGCCTGCGCATCCGGCGCGCCGGGTTCGCCGCGCGTGCCGATCAGCCTGGCAGGATTTCCGGCGATGATCGAGAAATCCTCGAAACCCCTGGTGACCACCGCGCCCGCGCCGACCACGCAGTCGCGCCCCAGCGAGACTCCGTCGAGGATGACCGCGTTCGCCCCCACCCAGCTGCCGTCGCCGATCGTCACGCCCTTCGAGGTTTGCTTCTGCTGATGGATCGGGATGTCGGTCCGCTCGAAGCCGTGATTGAAGCCGTAGATCGCGGCCTGCCCAGCGATGCGGACGCCGTGGCCGATGTCGACGCGCCCGGCGATGTGCGCATAGGGGTTGATCGTGCTGTTGTTGCCGATGCTGACATTGCCGCGTACGATCGCGCCCGAGGCGACCCAGCTGTTCGCGCCGATCGAGAAGCGATCGGTGTGGATTTTGGCGTCGGGCGAGATAAAGGCGTTTCGCCCGATCGAGGCGGCGCCGGCATGGCGACGCAGCACCTCACGCACCGCCTCCTGCTCCACATCGCCATCGGATCGCGAGCGCCACGGCTGATAGCCGGCTCTTTCCCGCAGATAGCGTTCCGCGAGCACATCATCGCAAGACGACCCCAAGGGAGCGTCCGCTTCCTTTTTCCCAGCGTCCTGCAAGCTACGGTGCGTCCTTCGGTTATCCGCCGGTCACGCGGGTGCTGCGCCATACACCCAACGGCCGATGCTCCGCCAGTGGCGGCGATATCACGCCTCCCCGAAGGACGGGACCATCCTCGGTCTTTTTTCGCTCGGCCACGCGCAAGCGGTCGCGCAATACTGACGGTTCGGCCAGCCGCTCCTGCCCGGCCGCCGATACCGAATGCGAGAGAAGATACCAATCGGTGCCGATCGAGTGAAAGCCCTCGCGCTCGGCGATGGCGACCAGCTTCGCGGCGCCCGCCGCCGACAACACATAGCCGTCCGACCCGAACGCGCGAAGCATGGGATGGCTGATCGCCAGCTCGGCGAGAACGTCTGGCAGCGGCCTGCAAGCGAGTTCGGGCCGCGCGACCTCGCCCCGCCAGCGCGAAAGTCGATCGTTGAAGAAGGCAATGTCCAGATCGCCCATCAACGCCGCGAAGTCGATCCTGTCCAGACCGGGCACGGTCACAAAGGCATCGTCCTCAAGCACGATGCCGAATGGAAGCTCGCCTGCCGCGATCGACTTCCAGATGCGATACTGGCTCAGCTGATTGCCGAACGACCCGTCGAGAGGCCGCGCGGCATGGCTTGCGATCAGATGCTCCAGTTCCGCAGGCACGTCGTCGCTCGAAACCGCATTCACGAATCGATGCGGTGTTGCGAGAAAGGCCAGGCGGTTTTCCATCGCGATTTTGCGATACCGGTCGCGCGGGAGATTGATGACATGGACAGCCGCTTGCGGGCTGCCCGCAACCAACGATCGTTTGGCCGCCTTGAACCGCGCACGGTGCTCCCCGAGCCGTTGCTCCATCGAGATAGCGAACGAGCTTCGCCGAGCTGTCGCGGCCGTCACCAGCTCGTCGGCGCGCTTGTACGCGAACATGTCGCAATACATCTCGAACAGCTGATCAGCGATCCGCCTCTCAGCATGCGCAAGATCGGATCGCTCGACTTCCTCGAGCGCCAATTTCGTCAATCCGAGAAAATGCAAAGCCTTCGCGCGATTGACCAAAAAGACCGGGTTTACGGTATCCTCAAACAGCGCCGCGCTCGTCAGGCATTGGAGCGCGATATGGCCGGCGGCATTTAGGAATCGCGGATAGCGGACCCCGATATCCGTGCGCAACGCACGCACCATCATGATCAGTGAAGCAACTTCCTCGCCCGGATCGCCCCCGCGCTGCAGGGCGGCGTAGGCGCTCCGGTCGAGACGCCCGAGCTGCGCATGGCCGATGACAAGCAAATTCTCGGCCGCGTCGATGGGCTCGATATCGGGCGCCGATTGCTGCAACTTAGGCGATATCCACCACGATTTTGCCGAAGTGCCGCCCCGCCTCCTGGTGGCGGAAGGCGTCGGCGAGGCGATCGAGCGGGAAATGACTGTCGATCACTGGGCGGATGCCGTTGGCCTCGATCGCGGCGATCATGGCGCGCTGCTCGGCGATGCTGCCGACGCTGATGCCGTAGAGCTCGAGCTTCTTCATCATGAACAGCGCGGTGGGCATCTCGCCGCTGATCCCGGTGAGCACGCCGATCAGCGCGATTCGCCCGCCCGTGCGGCACGCGCGGATCGATTGGGCGAGATTGTCCGGCCCGCCGACCTCGATCACCGCGTCGACCCCCTCGCCGCCCGCCCAGCGCGCCGCCTCGCCGCCCCAGTCCTCGGTCGCGTGATAATCGATGACGTGATCGGCGCCGAGATCGCGCAGCCTCGCCAGCTTGGCCTCCGACGAGGAGGTCGCGACCACGCGCGCGCCGGCCGCCTTGGCGAACTGGAGCGCGAAGATCGAGACGCCGCCGGTGCCCTGGACGAGCACGGTCTGCCCCGGCTGGATGCGCGCCGCGGTGAACAGCGCGTTCCACGCGGTCAGCGCGGCGCAGGGCAAGGTCGCGGCCTCGGCGAGCGACCACCCCTCGGGAATTCGTGTGAAGGCGCGCACAGGCGCGGCGACATATTCGGCGGCGAAGCCGTCGGCATGATCGCCGGGGACGCCCGCGCGGCGCGCGTTGGTCCCCTCGCCGTCGGACCAATTAGGGAAGAACACCGAGACGACCTCGCCGCCGACCGCGAATCCCTCCGCGCCCTCGCCGAGCGCGAGGACCTCGCCCGCGCCGTCGGACATCGGAATGCGCTCGTCGGCGGTCGGGATCATGCCGTTGACCACGGCGAGATCGTGGTAGTTGAGCGAGCTTGCCGCGACGCGGACGAGGATTTCGCCGGGGCCGGGCGCGGGTTGCTCGCGCTCGACGATCTCGATCGAGTCGAACGAGGCCGGGTTGCGGACGACCGCGGCCTTCATGCTCCGGCCTCGGCGAATTGCGGCGCGCGCCCGGCCATGCCGGCGGACACCGCCTCCATCTGGTTGGGCGATCCGATCACCGCTTGCTGCTCGGCCGCCTCGGCGAGCAGGATCGCTTCGGCGCCCGCGTCGCGCGAGGCGTTGAGCAGCCGCTTGATGCCGCGGATCGCGTCGGGATTGCGCGCGGCGATCTCCTCGGCGAGCGCGAGCGCCTCGGCGCGGGGAT
>JACMKH010000268.1 GCA_014380205.1 Sphingomonadaceae bacterium | reverse complement strand
GCTCCCTCCGATCGTCGAGCTCGGCCCCGAAGTCCCCGCCTGGCTGGGCGTGGCTACGCCCGCGGACACGGCGCGGATCGAACATATCAACGCGCTCTGGGCCGATGGGCTGACGCGCGCGCGCCGCGCGGGTTTCAGACACGCGCTCGCGGTCGAGGGGGCGCTGCTCGATCCGCGCGTGTCGTTGCCGCGCGCAATGCCGCCACCCGGCCCCTATCGTTGCCGCATCGTCCGGCTGGGGGGCTTTGGGCGCGGCCGACCCTTTAGCGCCTTCCGCCCCTATTTCTGCCATGTCGTCCACGAAGGCGATCTGCTCAGTCTGACCAAGCAGGAGGGAGCCGAGCGCCCTGGCGGCTTCCTCTGGGACGACGGACCCGACCGGATGATCTTCCTCGGCGCGATGGCGCTCGGCAACGAGCCGATGCCGCTCGCCTATGGCGACGATCCGGGCCGCGATCTGATCGGCGTCGTCGAGCGCGTGGGCGCCTTCCGCTACCGCGTCGCGATAATGAGCGCGATCCCCGGGAGGCTCGACGTGATGGAGCTCATCCCCTCGATTCCAGAGCCGTAGCCGACGGCGATCGACCGCCAGGCTCAAAGACCCCGCAGACGTACGGGCAGCTTCTTAAAGCCGTGGAGAAAGTTCGATTCGACGAAGCCCGCCTCGTCCGTTTGCTCCACGCGCAGCCGGCGCGCCGCGAGCTCCTCGAACATGATCCTGAGCTGCATCTCGCCGAGCCGCGATCCGACGCAGCGGTGGATGCCGTGGCCGAAGGCGAGGTGGCGGCGTGAATTCTCGCGGTGGAGGTTCCAGTCGTCGGGATCGGTGAAGACGCTTTCGTCGCGGTTGGCCGAGATGTGCCACATCACGACCTTGTCGCCCTTGCGGAATTTGTAGCCGCCCAGATCGTAATTCTCCATCGCGGTGCGCCGCATGTGCGGGAGCGGCGACTGCATGCGAAGCGTCTCCGTGACCGCCGTGCCGATCAGCGACGAGTCGGCCTCGAGCTCGGCGCGCGCCTCGGGGAAGCGATTCATGAACCAGGCCGCGCCCGACATCGCGTTGCGCGTCGTATCGTTGCCGCCGACGATGAGCAGCATGATGTTGCCGAGGATCTGGCGCTGGTCGGCGCCTTCGAGGGCGTCCGAATGCGCCATCATCGAGATCATGTCGCGCGCGGGCTCGGCGGCCTTGCGCGTCATCCAGAGCTGGGTGAAATAGGCGGCCGCCTCGAACAGCACTTTCCCGCGCTGCTCGCGGCGGACGGGATCGAGCGCGGCGGCGGTGTCGCCCATCCAGTCCGACCAAAAGGTGAGCTTGCGGCGGTCGTCCCAGGGGAAATCGAACAGCAGCGCGAGCAGCCCCGTGGTGAGCTCGATCGAGACCTGATCGACCCAGTCGAAATCCTCGCCGCGCGGCAAGCCGTCGAGCAGCTCGGCGGTGCGGCGGCGGACCTCGGCCTCGAGCCGCTTGAGCTCGGTCGGCGCGAGCGCGGGGGCGACGGAGCGGCGCTGCGCGGCGTGCTCGGGATCGTCGAGCGCGATGAACATCGGGATCGCGACTGCGGGATCGCTCGACATGTCCTGGATGTTGAACCCGCCGTTGCGGAATGAGGAGGAAAAGACTTCGGGCTTTTCGGAGACCTCGACGAGCGGATCATAGGTCGAGAGGCACCAATATGGGCCGTAGGCGCTGTCCTGGACCCAATGGATCGGGGCCTCGCGGCGCAGGCGGCGGAAGACGGGCTGCCAGAGATCGCGCCCGAACAGCTCGGGGCGGCTCGGGTCGACGTCCTCGATCGGCGTATCGTCGGTGGGGAGGGGTCCGGGGACGTAATCGGTCGCGACGAAGCCCTTGCCGAACTGTTCCGCGCCTTCGTCGGCCATTCACCGTCTCCACAACCCCAAACCCGCTCACCCTAAGCCTGTCGAAGGGACGTCTCGCACGCTTCGACAAGCTCAGCGTGAGCGCAAGGGGGCGTGGCGAAAAAAGTTAATCGGCGGCTGCCGCACTTCGGCGAAACAGGCCGCGCCGCCCGCCCGACTTGAGCACGCCGCGCCTGAACCAGCGCGCCGAGAAGGCGATGGTCAGCGAGACCCAAAGCCCCTGCCAGGCGATCGCGAGGAGGTGCGGCCACAGCGCAGGATCGTTCGCCGCTTTGGCGGCCATCGCGAAGGGCGAGCTGAACGGGAAGACCTCGCCGACGGTGGCGACCATCGAGCCCGGCCCCGCCCCCGCCGCCGCCGAGGCGAGGCCGAACATCGCCATCTGGAAGAGCGTGATCGGCAGCGAGAGCATCTGGATCTCGCGCATCGAGCCCGCCTGCGCGCCGACGCCGAGGAACACCGCGCCAAGCAGCAGATATCCCATCGCGAAATAGATCACGCACAGGACGGCGAACGGTCCAAGCCCGATCGCGGGCTGGAGCGCGCCCGCGATCGCGCCTCCTCCTGGAATCGCCGACAATGCGAGCGCGGCGAGCCCGCCCCAAAAGCCGACGAACAGCAGCGCGACGCCGAACAGCCCGGTGAGCTTGCCGAGGAACACCGCCTCGAGCGGCACGGCGGCGGCGAGGATCTCGATGACCTTGTTGCTCTTCTCCTCGGCGAGCATCGACACCGACTGGCCCGCGAGCATCAGCGTCAAAAGGAAGATCACGAAGATCGCGGCCAGCCCGGTCTGGCGCTGGCCACTGCTCGAGCTGGCGGCGCGCGCGCTCTGCTCGAAGGTCGCGCGGGTGAGCGACGCGCGCGGCG
>JACMKH010000031.1 GCA_014380205.1 Sphingomonadaceae bacterium | reverse complement strand
TATGGGGGAGGCCGGCGGTGCCGAACATCAGCGCCATGCCGAACGAGATCGCCGAGATCGGATCGCGGATGAAGCCCCCCGGACCCATGATCGCGCCGCCGCGCTCGGCCGCCTCGGCGGGGCTCGCGCCCTCGGCGAGCGCGAGATCGGTCTTGACCTCAACCGCGCGCGCGAACAGCGCGCCGGGGGAGAAATCGAAGCGCCAAAGCACCGCGACTGCGATGATCGTCGCCCCGCCGAGCAGCATCGCGGCCTTGATCACCTGCACCCAGGTCGTCGCGCGCATCCCGCCGAACAGCACATAGGCCATCATCAGCACGCCGACGATGATCACCGCATAGGTGTAGGGCAGCCCGAACAAGAGGCGGATGAGCTGGCCCGCGCCGACCATCTGCGCGATCAGGTAGAAGGCGACGACGAGCAAGGTGCTGACCGCGGCGAAGCTCCGCACGGGGGCCTGGGCGAAGCGGAACGAGGCGACGTCGGCGAAGGTGTAGCGGCCGAGGTTCCTGAGGCGTTCGGCCATCAGGAAGAGGATCAGCGGCCAGCCGACGAGAAAGCCGATCGAGTAGATCAGGCCATCATAGCCGTCGGCGAAGATCTGCGCCGAGATGCCGAGAAACGAGGCGGCGGACATGTAATCGCCAGCGATCGCGAGGCCGTTGCGGAAGCCAGAGATGCCGCCGCCCGCGGTGTAGAAGTCCGAGACGGTGCGCGTGCGCTCGGCGGCGCGCTTGGTGATCCACAAGGTCGCGAGCACGAAGACCGCGAACATGCCGATCGCGATCCAGTTGGTCGGCTGCGCGTCCCCCCCGCCCAGCGCGGCGGCGAGCGCGACGCCGGGCATCACGACGAGGAACAGCGCGGCGGGGATGAAGATCCGCGCGGTCATTCGCCATATTTCTCGACGATCGCGCGGGTCAGCACGTCATATTCGCGGTTGGCGCGCGCGACATAGACGCCGGTGAGCGTGATCGCGAGCAGGATGAGGCCGAGCCCGATCGGGATGCCGAGCGAGATCACGCCGCCGCCGATCGGCGCGGCGAGCGCCTCCTTGTCGAACGCGATGAGCAGCAGGAAGGCGAAATAGGCGGTCAGCATGATCGCGGTGAGGGTCCAGCCGAAGCGCGAGCGGCGGGCGACGAGCGCGCGGTAGCGCGGATCGGCCTCGATGGCGGCGATGGTCTCGGGGGACATGGGCGGGTCCTCGCGGGCGGTGCTCTTAGCGCCATAGCCGAGCGCCCGCGCGAATCCACCCGCGATGCGCGGGGGCGATGCTGGCGCGCGGGGGGCGAGAGGCGTAAGGTGCTGGCTTGGTGCGCAATCGAACGCGATTATGCGGCGGATCGAGGGACGGCGGCATGGCGAGGGCGATCGAGACATTCGGCGGGACGACGGGCTCGAGCGGGCGGAGGTGAGATTGCGCGCGCGGCGGTTGGGCGGCGTGGAGCGAGCGATGAGCCGCTCGGGCTTGGAATGGAACGGAAGCGATGACGCATTCGCAAGGCTTCCCTTGCCCCAGCTGGACACGCCTGCGGTCATCAATCTGTCCGATCTGGACGGAATTGTAGGCTTTCGCCTCCAAGGCGTCCATTCCTTCGAGGCCAGCGGCCGGTCGGTGGCATCGGCGGGCGATGTAAACGGGGACGGCTTCGCCGACATAATCATTGGATCCCCGGGGACCGCCTCCTTCAGCGTCGGTGAAGGCTATGTCGTATTCGGCAAGTCGAACGCCTTTCCTGCCAGTGTAAAACTTGCGAAGCTGAATGGCGACAAAGGCTTCCGAATCGATACGACGGGTACGGGCGGCGATCATATTGGTGCGTCGGTGGCGGCGGCGGGCGACATCAACGGCGACGGCTTCGGTGATATCTTGATCGGCAGCTTTAGCAACAGGTGCTATCTCGTGTTTGGCAAGGCGACCGGCTTCGATGCCAACCTTGAGCTTGACGCGCTTGACGGCAGCGACGGATTCCGAATGCAGGGAGGCAATACGGTCTCGGGCGCCGGCGACGTCAATGGAGACGGGCTTGCTGATATCGTCGTCGGAGCGCCGCACTCCATGACGAGCGGCGTAGCCTATGTCGTGTTCGGCAAGGTCGGCGTGTTCGATCCCAGCGTCGACCTGAGCGCCCTAGACGGTGTCAATGGGTTCCGCATTGACGGCGTCGACACTGGCGATCTGGCAGGCTTTGCCGTCGCGGCGGCGGGCGACGTCAACGGTGACGGGTTCGGAGACATTGTCATCGGAGCCTATCACGGCGATCCAGGTGGCGACGGCGATGCGGGCGAAAGTTATGTCATTTTTGGAAAAGCGGGTGGATTCGCGGCAAGTCTCGACCTTGAATCGCTCAATGGCGTCAACGGTTTCCGAATCGACGGGATCGACATAGATGACGAAAGCGGCTTCGCCGTGGAAGGCGCGGGAGACATTAATGGCGATGGTTTCGATGACCTCGTCATCGGTGCACCCAATGCCGACTCAGGCGGCGGCAATATTGCCGGCGAGAGCTATGTCGTATTCGGCAGGGCAAGCGGTTTCGCGGCCAGCTTCGATCTCGCAGCGCTCGACGGTAGCAACGGATTCCGTCTCGAAGGCATCGATCCGTACGATCGTAGCGGATTTTCGGTCGATGGCGCGGGGGATTTCAACGGCGATGGTTTCGATGACATATTGATCGGCACACGTTACGCAGACGCAGGGGCCATCGATAGAGCCGGCGAGGCCTATCTTTTGTTCGGAAGGGCTGGCGGCTTCGCCCCCGTCTTCAGCCTTGCCAGCCTCGATGGAAGCAATGGCATACGGTTTGCCGGCATCGACACGAGTGATGTTGCGGGCTGGTCGGTCTCGGCGGCCGGAGACATCAATAGCGATGGCTTCGACGACATCCTCATCGGTGCGCCGGGAGTCGATCGGAACGGTAACAGCAGTGTCGGCGAAAGCTATGTAATTTTCGGTTTCCAGCAAAGCGGCGTGGGCGACACAATCACCGGGACGAACGGCCCCGACAGTCTCGATGGAGGCACGGGCGACGATTCACTGATCGGGCTTGATGGTGACGATACGTTGCGCGGTATGGGCGGCGCCGACGCGCTCGACGGAGGATCGGGGGGCGACTGGGCCGATTACACCGGCGCGCCGGAAAAGGTTGTTGCCGATCTCGCTTCGCCGATCGAAAATCGCGGGCACGCCCTGGGCGACACCTACATCTCCATCGAAAACGTGCGAGGCACCGCGCTGAACGACACGCTGGCCGGAGATGGTGGCGCCAATATTCTCGACGGCGCGGAAAGAAATGACATCCTCGAAGGGCGCGCGGGCGCCGATATGCTGTTCGGGCGCGCGGGCGACGACACGCTCGAAGGCGCGGGCGACAATGACCTGGGCGATGGCGAGGAAGGGGCCGACGTTCTCGACGGCGGATTGGGCGACGACACGATGTCGGGCGGGATCGACAATGATCGCGTATCGGGTGGCGGCGGCCTCGACATTGTAAATGGGGGCGATGGCGAGGATTCGCTGCTAGGCGATGACGGCAACGATACGGTGTCGGGGCATCTGGGCGCGGATGCGCTGTTCGGCGGAAACGGCGACGACTCGCTGATCGGAGGAAATGGGGGCGACACGCTCGCCGGGGGAGCGGGCGCCGATATTCTCGACGGGCGGGGCAGCATCGACTGGGCGGATTACGGCGACGCGAGTGGCGCGGTCACCGCCGACCTCAAGGCGTCGTCCGGCAACAGGGGCGAGGGGGCAGGCGACATCTATCTGGACATCGAGAATCTGCGCGGATCAGGAAGCGGAGACAAGCTGCGTGGAGACAACGGCGGCAATGTGCTCGACGGCAACAGCGGCAATGATTCGCTGACAGGCCGCGACGGGCACGACACGCTGGTGGGCGGCATCGGACGCGACACGCTCGAGGGCGGCTCCGGCGCGGACATGTTCCAGCTACGCGACCTCGCTTCGGGCGGGGCCGACGCGATCGTCGATTTCGCACCCGGTGAGGACGTCATCGCGCTCAAGGGATCGGTGTTCGGGATCACGACGGGCGCGCTTAGCGCGTCGAACTTCGTCGTCGCCGAGCAGGCGCAGGACGCCGACGACCTCGTCATCTACGACGACGTCATGGGCCGGCTCTACTACGACGCCGACGGCAATGGCTTCGGCGCGCAACTGCTGATCGCGACGATCGACAATCTCGCCGCGCTGACGGCGGAGAATTTCGCGGTGATTTGAAAGCCACGCTCCCCCGCTCAGTGTGCCTCGGCGGCCGTGCCCCGGCGATGCTTCCAGAGGTGGATCATGCCGACGATGACACCGCCGATCACCGCGCCGACGATCGCCGCGCCGAGCGCGTTGACGATCCATTCGATCGCGCCGCGCGCGAAGGGAAGCGCTGCACCCGCCGCTTGGGCGGCGCGGTCGATCCATTCGGGGATGGGGGAGAAATGGAATTCGTGGAGGCCGTGGACCAGGATGCCGCCGCCGACCCAGAGCATCGCGGCGGTGCCGATCGTGCCGAGCCAGCGCATCACCACGGGCATCGCCTTGACCATCCCCCGGCCGAGCGCGCGGACCGCGCCGATGCTGCGTTGCGCGAGGTGGAGGCCGACATCGTCCATCTTCACGATCAACGCGACGACGCCATAGACCGCGACGGTGATGCCGATCGCGACCGCCGCCAGCGCGACCGAGCGGATGACGAGGGTGAGATCGGAGACCTCGGCGAGCGCGATCGCCATGATCTCGGCCGAGAGGATGAAATCGGTGCGGATCGCGCCCGACACCTTCTGCTTCTCGATCTCGGCCGACTCGAGCGCGAGATGCTCGGGCTCGTTGTCGACGTCGTGGCCGATCACCGCCTCGATGATCTTCTCGGTCGCCTCGAAGGCGAGATAGGCGCCGCCGATCATGAGCAGCGGGGTCACCGCCCACGGGGCGAAGGCGCTGAGCGCGATCGCGGCGGGGAGCAGGATGAGCAGCTTGTTGCGCAGCGAGCCGAGCGCGATCCGCCAGATGATCGGCAGCTCGCGATCGGGGGTGAAGCCGGTAACGTAGCGAGGGGTGACCGCGGTGTCGTCGACCACCACGCCCGCCGCCTTGACCCCGGCCTTGCCCGCCGCGCCCGCGATGTCGTCGAGCGATGCGGCGGCGAGCCGCGTGATCCCCGCGACATCGTCGAGCAGCGCGACCAGACCTGACGCCATGCGTAAATCCCTGTAGCCCGAAGCGAGGCCTACTCCCTACAGGACAAGCGCGCGGCTGCGCCAGTCTGCTTGGGGCTTGGCGGCGGGCGCACGCTTGGGCATGATCAACCGATGAACCGAGCTTCGCGCGGCATCGCCGCTCTCGCCCTTGTGGTCTTCGCGCAACAGGCGGCCGCGCAGACCCCGCCCATGCCCTTCACCGTCGAGGACATGACGCGGGTCGAGGAGATTTCGGAGCCGGTGTTCGCGCCCGATGGGGAGCGGGTGGTCTATGTCGTGAGCAGCGCGCGCACGGACAAGGACGCGAGCCAGAGCGACCTTTTTGCGGTGGGCTGGGAAGGCGGCGCGGGGCGGGCGCTGACGCGGACGCGGGCGGAAAGCGAGTGGTCGCCGCAGTTCAGCGCGGACGGGCGCGTGCTCGCCTTCCTGCGCGACGGCGGCGACGACGAGGAGGGCGAGACCCAGCTCTGGACGATGGCGGAGCGCGGCGGGCGCGCGCGCCAGGCGAGCCGGATCGCGGGCGGGGTGAGCGACTACAGCCTTTCGCCCGACGGGCGGAGCGCGGTGGTCGTCGCCGAGCTCGGCGGGGCGGTCGGGAGCGAGGCTGATCCGCCCGCGCCGATCGTGATCGACCGGTTGTTCTTCAAGGAGGACGGGCGCGGGCGGCTCGACGCGCGGCGGCAGCATCTGTTCCGCGTCGATTTGCGATCGGGGGAGGCCGTGCAGCTGACATCGGGCGAGGATGACCACTGGCTGCCGAGCTGGTCGCCCGACGGGCGGTGGATCGCGTTCGTCTCGAAACGGTGCGAGGACGCCGACCGGCATTTGTGCCACGACATCTACGTGATGCCGGCCGAAGGCGGCGAGGCGCGGCGGATCAGCACGCACGAGGGATCGGACCTCGACCCCGACTGGGAGGCGGGGCGGCCGGAATGGTCGCCCGATTCACGGCGGCTGCTGTGGGTCGCGGCGGGCGAGGAGCGGCTGATCTATTATTCGCCCTTCCAGCTCGCGACCGCCGATATCGAGAGCGGGGAGCAAGGCGCGCCCGCGCGGATCGACCGCTGGTTCTACGGCGCGCGCTGGGACGCCGACGGGCGGCATATCCTCGCGCTGATCGAGCAGGACCGCGACACATGGCTCGCGCGGATCGATCCGGTTAGCAATCGGATCGAATATCTCACTAGCGGGGCGCGGATGGCGAGCGACTTCGCGCTGGGGGAAGGCGGGCGGATCGTCGTGCTCGACGGCGACGTGGCAAGCGCGGCCGGACTGCGCACGGTCGAGGCGACGCCGAGGACGTTCGGCGAGCATAACGGCTGGCTGGCCGAGCGCGCGTTCGGCGAGACGCGCGACGTCAGCTTCATGAGCGGCGACGTCGAGATCCATGCGCTGCTGACGCTGCCGCCGGGGCACGCGCCGGGGACGCGGCTGCCGCTGATCGTGCGGCTCCACGGCGGTCCGGTCTATCAGTTCAGCCACGAGCTCAACCTCGACTGGCAGGTTTACGCGGCGCGGGGCTACGCCGTGCTCGCGGTCAACCCGCGCGGCTCGTCGGGGCGCGGCGAGGCTTTTGCGTCGGCGATCTACGCCGACTGGGGCAACGCCGACGCGGCCGACATCAGCGCGGGGATCGACTGGGCGATCGCCGAGGGCATCGCCGATCCGGCGCGGATCGGGGTCGCCGGATGGAGCTACGGCGGGATCCTCGCGAACTACATGATCGCGCGCGAGCCCCGCGTGCGCGCGGCGGTGAGTGGTGCGGGGATGGCGAACTTCGCGGGCGGATACGGCGCCGACCAATATGTGCGTGAGTATGAGATCGAGCTGGGACCGCCCTGGCAGCAGGCCGATCTGTGGCGGCGGCTCAGCTATCCGTTCTGGCGCGCGGGCGAGATCAGCGCGGCGACGCTCTATCTATGCGCGGCGGAGGACGTCAACGTGCCGTGCATCGGGGCCGAGCAGATGTACCAGGCGCTGCGCTCGCGCGGCGTGCCGACCCGGCTCGTGGTCTATCCCGGCGAGACGCACGGGCTTTCCGTGCCGAGCTATATCCGCGACCGCGTGACGCGGCATCTCGATTGGTTCGACCGGCACCTCGCGGTGCAGTAGCGCAAGGCGCGGCAAGGCAGCGGGTTCCGGCCATGCATGCATCTACCGCCGAGTTTTTTTACCATATACGCAAAAAAAGACTTGACAGCGTCACGCTGATTCGGTAAAGAACGCCAAGATGGCGAATTGCGCGAAGGCGACCATGCCGCGACGCACATCCTCCAATAGACGAGCCTTCATCCCATCGGCGTGAGCTCCGCCTCGATCTCGAGGCCGGGGGCTTGTGGCGCGCGGCCGGCGAGGAGCGCGCGCGGGCCGTAGGCGCGACCGGCGAGATCGATGTCGAGACGATCGCGGCCATAGGCGTAGGCGACGGGCGCGGCGGCGGGACCCGTAAGGATGAGGCGCGCGGCGAAGGCGTCGCCGGCATTGTGGAGGCGACCGGTGAAGGCCGGGCCTTTGAGCGCGCGGAAGCACGCGTTGTCGAGGGTGACGACGCCCGCGCCCTCGCCGAGCGGGGTGCGCCAGGCGAGGCGGTAGAGGCCGGGGGCGAGGGGCATGGGCTAGGTCCTTTCTCGGCGCGGGATAGCGCGCGGCGCGAGCGGCGGTGTGGCGTGGGTCACAGGCTGAATTTTGTAACCAGCTCCGTCATGCGACGAAGGTCGGCATCCATTGGCGCTCAGCTCACGCGCTGTCGCGACGCTGCGCTCATGGATGCTGAAACCATTTCAGCATGACGGGCTTGGGTGGAGGCGGACGAGATGAAATGGTTCGGGCGGAAGTCCGGCGGCGGTTCGGCGCGGCCGGCGTTGACGCGGGGGTTCGGCGGGCTGGTCCAGGGCGACTGGCCGCGCGGGTATGAGAGCCAGGTGCGTAGCGGATACTGCGAGAACGCGGTGGCCCAGCGCGCGGTGCGGCTGGTGAGCGAGGGGGCGGGGGCGGCGCCGATCACTGTGGAGCCTGGAGAAGTGGGGACAGGCCCCACCCCTAACCCCTCCCCTGAAGGGGAGGGGGACCGGATCGTTGCGCTTGTAACCGCGCCGTCCGCTGGGCAGTCGCTGGTCGAGACGGTGGCGGCGCAGCTGTTGTTGCATGGGAATGCGTTCGTGCAGGTGCTGCTCGACGCCAAGGGCGAGCCGGGGGAGCTGTTCGCGCTGCGGCCCGAGCGGGTGAGCATCGAGGCGGACGCGCGCGGGTGGCCCGCAGCGTACGTCTATCGCGCGGGGGAGGCGAAGACGCGGGTTCCGGCGCGTGACGGGATGGGACGGCCGGGGCTGGTCCATATCAAGGCGATGCATCCGCTCGACGACCATTACGGGCTTGGCAGCCTCGGCGCCGCCGCGGGGGCGATCGCGATCCACAACGCCGCGACGCGCTGGAACAAGGCGCTGCTCGACAACGCCGCGCGGCCCTCGGGCGCGTTGAGCTACGATCCGGGGAAGGACGGCGGGGCGCTTTCGGGCGAGCAGTTCGACCGGCTGCGCGAGGAGCTCGAGGCGAGCTTCTCGGGAGCGGCGAACGCGGGGCGGCCGCTGCTGCTCGAGGGCGGGCTGCGCTGGCAGGCGATGAGCCTGACCCCGGCGGACATGGATTTTGTCGGGCTCAAGGCCGCGGCGGCGAGGGAGATCGCGCTCGCCTTCGGGGTGCCGCCGATGCTGCTCGGGCTGCCGGGGGACGCGACTTACGCCAATTACCGCGAGGCCAACCGGGCGCTGTGGCGGCTGACGATATTGCCGCTCGCGGAGAAGATCTTGGGCGGGATTGCGCGGGGGCTCAGCGCGTGGCGGCCGGGGGTTGGGCTACGCGTCGATGTCGATCGCGTGCCGGCGATGAGCGAGGATCGCGAGCGGCTGTGGAAGCAGGTGGGGGCGGCGGATTTTCTGTCCGACGAAGAGAAGCGGGCGATGGTGGGGATCGCCTGAAGCGCGACGCGCCACGCCTTTTCTTCTCCACGTCCTCCGCGCCTCCGCGTGAGACTCTTTTTCATTTGTTCACGCGGAGGGCGCGGAGCGCGCGGAGGCGCGGAGGAATCGACGCCGCCCCTCGGACGGTTGTGGAGAGATCGATGACAGATACCGAAATGCTGACCCGTCTCGTGCGGCAGGCGGGGGAACGGGGCGCGGATCCGGTCAACCTGCGCGCGATCGTCGAGGAAGCGAGCGAGGCGGGGGCGGCGCGCGCGCTCGCGATGCTCGGGCTCGCCGATCCGGGGGCGCGGGAGGATATAGGGGAACTGCGCGAGCTGCTCGGCGCGTGGCGCGCGGCGCGAAGGTCGGCGACGCGGGCGGCGGTGGCGTGGGTGGTCAAGGTGTGCGTAGCGCTGATGCTGCTGGGGCTGGCGGTGCGGTTCGGAATGATCGGAGAGGCTGGCAGGTGAACCCGGGAGAGATCGCGGCCAGCCGCTCGCCCCCTCCACCACCGGCCGGCGGCCGGCGGTCCCCCTCAACGACCCTGAAGGGTCGCTCACGGGGAGGACTAGGCTTCGCCGGCTATGCGGCGGTGTTCGACCGGCCTGATCTGGGCGGGGATGTGATTAAGCGGGGGGCTTTTCGCGAGGGGCTCGGAGGACGGGTACCGTTGCTGTGGGAGCATGGGCGCGCGGTTGGCCGGATCGAGCGGGTCGAGGAGGACGCGAAGGGCTTGCGCGTGATCGGGCGGATCGGCGAGGCGCGCGCGGGCGAGGCGGTGGCGCGGGGGGACGTTCGCGGGCTTTCGGTGGGCTATCTGAATCCGGCGTT
>JACMKH010000030.1 GCA_014380205.1 Sphingomonadaceae bacterium | reverse complement strand
CGAGGCGATTCAGCGCATCGCGGACAGTGGCGGAGTCGCCCGCCTCGTGCGCCACGCCTGCTCGACGACGCAGCAGCGCGCCGCTCTCGGGAAAATCGCGCACGGCGCGGTCGAGATCGGCGGTGGCGACGTCGTCGGCGACGGGCGACGCCCAAGGCTGGGCGATGGCCATCGAAGCACAGCAAATTGCCAGCGCCGCGAGCGCCGCCTTCACTTGCGCAGCGCCCCCGCGACCAGCTTGTGGAGCTTGGAGTGCATCCCCTCGGCCGCCGCGAGGAATTCGCTGCGTTCGATCATCTGGTCGCCGCCCCGGAAATCGGTGACATAGCCGCCCGCCTCGCGGACGAGCAGGATGCCGGCGGCGACATCCCAGGGGTGCAGGTCGGCCTCCCAATAACCATCGTAGCGCCCCGCCGCGACCCAGGCGAGATCGAGCGCGGCGGCGCCGAAGCGGCGGACGCCGGCAACCTCGTGCGCTATCGCATCGTGAATCGCGTTCCAGCGGTCGAGGTCGCCGTGGCCCTTGTAGGGGATGCCCGTCGCGATCAGCGCGTCGGCGAGGTCGCGCCGCGCCGAGACGCGGAGGCGCTGCGATTGGATCCAGGCGCCCCGGCCCTTCTCGGCCCAGAAGCTCTCGTCAGTGATCGGCTGGTAGACGAGGCCGGTGGTGACCTCGCCCCAGCCGCCGCCGGGAAGCGGCTCCTGCGCGGCGATCGAGATCGCGAAATGGGGGATGCCGTGGAGGAAGTTCGAGGTGCCGTCGAGCGGGTCGATCACCCAGCGCGGCTTGACTGGATCGCCCTCGATGACGCCGCCTTCCTCGAGCACGAACCCCCAGTCGGGCCGCGCCCTGAGCAGCTCGTCGTAGAGCGTGCGCTCCGAGCGCTGATCGGCCTTGGAGACGAAGTCGGCCGGCCCCTTGCGCGATACCTGGAGATGCTCGACCTCGCCGAAGTCGCGCCGCAGCCGCTGCCCCGCCTTGCGCGCAGCGCGCTCCATCAGGGTGAGAAGGCCGGAGTGGGAAACCATGCGATGCTCCGAAACAAAGCCCCTCTCCCTTAGGGGAGGGGTTGGGGTGGGGCGTTTCAGTCTCACCGAGAGCTTGCCCATGAGGACAGGCCCCACCCCCGGCCCCACCCCAGAAGGGGAGGGGCGACGCTACTCCGCCTTTTTCACATATTCCTGCGCATAGACATCGACGATGATCCGTGTCCCAGACTGGATGTGCGGGGGGACCATCACGCGCACGCCGTTGTCGAGGATCGCGGGCTTGTAGCTCGACGAGGCGGTCTGGCCCTTCACCACCGCGTCGGCCTCGACGATCACCGCCTCGACGTGGTCGGGCAACGCGACGCTGATCGGCCGCTCCTCGTAGAGCTCGAGCATCACGTTCATCCCGTCGGTGAGGAAAGCCGCCGCGTCGCCGACGAGATCGCGCGGCAAGGTGACCTGCTCGTAGCTCTCCTTGTCCATGAACACGAGGCCCTCCCCCTCGGCATAGAGGAACTGGAAATCGCGCGTGTCGAGCCGGACCTTCTCGACCGTCTCGGCCGAGCGGAAGCGGACGTTGTTCTTGCGGCCGTCGATGAGGTTCTTCATCTCGACCTGCATATAGGCGCCGCCCTTGCCCGGCTGGGTGTGCTGAATCTTGGTCGCCTTCCACAGGCCTTTTTCATATTCGATGATGTTGCCGGGACGGATGTCCACGCCGCTGATCTTCATGTGGGCAAGTCTCGTGGGGAAAGAGTTGCGCGCGATCTAGCGGCGGCGGCCGGACGCGGCAACCCGCGCGGCTCAGTCGGGATCGGTCAGCAGCGGGTAGGGATTGACCGCCCTCCCCTGCCACCAGCTCTCGCCCGGCGCCAGGCGATGCACCGAAAAATGGAGATGCGGCGCGGCCGGATCGGCGTTGCCGGACGCGCCCACCGCGCCCAGCGGATCGCCCGTCTCGACATTCGCGCCCTCGCGCAGGCCCCGCGCATAGCCGTGCAGGTGAGCGTAATAATGGATGAAGCGGCCGTCGCGCGAGCGGACGTAGACCGTGTTGCCGCCGTCATCGCTGCGGAACAGCTTCTCGACCGTCCCCGGCGCGGCGGCGACGACGAGCGTTCCCGCGGGCGCGGCGATGTCGATCGCGTCGTGACGGCGATCGCCGCCCGCGCGGGCTTGGGTGAAAGTGTCCGAGAGCGCGGCGGGGGTGACGCCGAGCACGGGGATCATCAGCTCGCCCGCGACCACCTGCCCGGCGTCGCGGGGCGCGGCCTCCTCACGCATCCCCCGGTCGACAACCCGGCCAAAACCATAGACCCAGACGAGGAAGAGCAGAGACAGCAGCGCGGCCACGCCTCCGACAAGGGCGAGCGTCCGCCGCATCAGGCGCGGAAGGTCGCCCGCACCCCGCTGCGCACCATCAGCGCCAGCCGCGCCGCGTCCCAGTTGGTCAGGCGGATGCAGCCGTGGCTTTCGGTGCGGCCGATGTTCCGGGGCTCGGGCGTGCCGTGGATGCCGTAATGCTCCTTGGAGAGGTCGATCCACACCACGCCGACCGGGCTGTTGGGGCCGGGCGGCAGCGTGACGTCGTTCTCGCTGTCCTCGACGTCCCAGAACAGCTCGGGGTTATAGTGGAATTCGGGGTTGAACGACACGCCGAGGATGCGCCACTCGCCGACCGGCAGCGGGTCCCGCTCGCTCCCCATCGTCGCGGGGAACTGGCCAATGAGCCGGTCGTCCTCGTCGAACGCCATCAGCACGCCGTCCGATTGGTCGACGATAATGCTCGCGGCGCGGGGCTGATCGGTTCCGACGCCGAGCGTCGCGAGCGTGCGCAGCCACTCGCGGTCGCCCGCGGCATCAGACGCAATCCGGTCGTTGCCCGTGTTGGGCACGACGATCCGCGCGCCCGGCCCGACGCGCGTTTGCGGCGAGTTGAGCGCGATCAGCGTCTCGCGCGTGGTGTGGAAGCGTTCGGCCAGCTTCTCCATCAGGTTGGTGTAGCCCAGCCGCGACAGCCGCGCCTGGTCCTCCGGATCGTCGGGAATTTCGCGGACGTAGGGCCCTCGCGCGAATTCCTCGCTGATCGTGATCGTGCGCGTCGAAGGGATGTGATCCCAGCGCGCCAGCGCTTCGCGCGTCCGCTCGTCGAGCGCGCCGCTCGCCTGGATGCTGTTGGCGACCTGGAAGCCGCGCAGCGCGGCGGCCAACGAAGCGCCCTCCTCGCCGTCGATAACCCCCGACGAGAAGCCGAGCCGTTCGAGGATGACTTGCGCCTGCATGACCGGGCGCGGATCGGGTCCGGCGCTCGTCGGGATCGCTGAATCCTCGGCGGGGAAATAGGCGGCGACGGTAGGTTGGGCAGGCGCGGCGGGCGCATCCGCCGACGCCGATTGCGCTTCGCCGTCGCCATTGCCGATCCGAATCAGTCCCGCCTCGACGGCACCCCAGATGCCCAGTCCCAGCAGGACCAGCACCGCCAGCAGCTTACCCATCACGCGTACTCCCTGAACTCGTTGTCCCGCCATAACGATTGGCGACGGCGATCTTTCCTTCGAGCAAGCAGGGCCGCGCTGCGGCAATACGAGCGATGAACGCGACGTTCAGCGGCGGCTCAGCGCGACGCGCCTATCGGCCGAATTACGGGTCGCGCCGTTCGAGCCAAAGGAGCGACCGATGACGCCTTCCGTTTCCCGATCCGCCACACCCCTCGCCGCGGGCCTGTTCGGCCTGGCACGCACGGTGACGGCTTCGCGCTTCCAACGCGGCATGTCCTGCCCGGTCAGACGCCGTTGACCGCCTAGCGCAACACGTTCTCGAAGGCGCGAGCGCCGGCCGCCGCGCCCTCGCGGTGATCCCACACGGCGCTGCACACGGCGATGAAATCGGCGCCGGCCTCGATCAGCGGGGCGGCATTGTCCGCCGTGATCCCGCCGATCGCGACACAGGGCAGCTCGAACAGCGCCGACCACCACGACAGGATGTCGGGCTCGGGGCGATGCTCGGTCTCCTTGGTGGTCGTCGAATAGAAGGCGCCGAAGGCGACATAGTCCGCGCCCGCCTCGCCCGCCTCCATCGCGAGGTGGCGGCTGGCGTGGCAGGTGACGCCGATCTGCGCCGATGGCCCGAGCGCGACGCGCGCATCGTGCGGATCGCCGTCCGACTGGCCGAGATGGACGCCGTCCGCGCCGAGCCGCTTCGCCAGCGCGATCGAATCGTTGACGATGAACGCGACCTCGCGCTCGGCGCAGACGCGCTGGAGCGGCTCAGCGAGACCCGCGATCGCATGCTCGTCGAGCCCCTTGAGGCGGAGCTGCAAGGCGGCGACGGGCCCCGCGTCGAGCGCGGCCGCGAGCGTGTCGGCGAAGCTCGCGTCGATCGCGGGTGGCGAGATTAGGTAGAGCTGGCAGGGGAGATTGGGCATGAGATGGTCCCTTACCCGCTCACGCTGGGCCTGTCGAAGCGTTGAGAAGCACCCTTCGACAAGCTCAGGGTGAGCGGGATTTCGAATCGACCGTGAGCTTTCAATGTTCAGCCTGAGGTCAGCAGCTCGGACCGATGCCCGCGCAATGAAGCTCGCATTCGCCCTGCCGTTCGCCTTGCTCGCTTCCTGCGCGACAGCGCAGCCCCCGCCCTCGCGCGAGGGGCCGGTCGGGCTCGGCGAGACCGCCTATGTCGACGGCCCAACCGTGACGCCGCTCGCCGTGATCGAGGACAGCCGCTGCCCGATGAATGCGCGCTGCGTCTGGGCTGGGCGCGTCGTGCTGCGCGCACGCATTGCGGGTGGAAGCTGGGTGACCGAACGCGAGCTCCTCCTCGGCGAGCCCATCCCGATCGCCGACGGCGCGCTCACGCTCGTCTCGGTGACGCCTGAGACGATGGCGGGACAGCAGATCGACCCGCGCGCTTACCGCTTCGCCTTCGCGTTCGACGGCGGGCTTTAGACTTCGGCCGCGCTCTTGACCGTCGACGCCTCGTAAATCTCGTCGATCGCCGCTCCCAGCGTCCGATCGAACTCGGCGTCGTCCATCCCGGCGCGCAGATCCTCGAGCAGCGCGCGGCTGAAGCTCGCGATCATGCCCTCGTTCTTCGCGAGCTCACGGCATGCCTCCTCGCGCGAGAACCCGCCCGACAGCGCGACGACGCGCGCGACGCGAGGGTGCGCGACGATCGGCGCGTAGAGGCCGGGCTCGGCGGGGATCGAGAGCTTGAGCATGACCTGGCGGTCCGCGGGGAGCGCGTCGAGCGCCTTGGCGAGCTCGTCCTTGAGGATCGCGTCGGCCCCGGCGCGCTCAGGGCTCTTGATCGAGATCTCGGGCTCGATGATCGGCATAAGGCCGTGGCGCGAAATCTGTTCGGCGACCTTGAACTGCTGGGTGACGATGCCCGCGATGCCGTCCGCATTGGCGAGGTTGATCACCGAGCGCATCTTGGTCCCGAACACGCCCTTCGCGACCGCGCGCGCGCACAGCGCGTCGAGCTCGGGTATTGGCTTCATCACCTGGACGCCGTCGCGCTCCTCCTCGAGCCCCTTGTCGACCTTGAGGAAGGGCACGACGCCGCGCTCCCAAAGCATCGCCGGCACGGGCTTGCCGTCCGCCTCGCCGTCCATCGTCCTCTCGAACAGGATCGCGCCAAGCACCTTGTCGCCGGTGAACGAGGGCGCGGTGACGATGCGGACGCGCATGTCGTGGATCAGGCCGAACATCTCCTCGTCGTTCGACCACGCGCCCTCCTCGACGCCATAGCCCTTGAGCGCCTTGGGCGTCGATCCGCCGCTCTGGTCGAGCGCGGCGATGAAACCTTGGCCGTCTCGCATCTTCTCCAACATCTTCGGGTTTTGCATTGGATTTTCCCTCTATCCTGATCGTTAGTTAGCCGGCGAGTCTTCGAGCGCCTTGACCCCCGGCAGCTCCTTGCCCTCCATCCATTCTAGGAACGCGCCGCCGGCGGTCGAGACAAAGGTGAAGTCGCCCGCGACGCCCGCCTGATTGAGCGCCGCGACCGTGTCCCCGCCGCCGGCGACCGAGACCAGCGAGCCTTCGCGGGTGAGCGCGGCGGCGGTCTTGGCGAGGGCGACGGTGGCGGCGTCGAAGGGCGGCGTCTCGAACGCGCCGAGCGGCCCGTTCCAGACCAGCGTCCGGCAGGTCTTGAGCGAGTCGGCGAGCGCCTCGACCGCGGCGGGGCCGATGTCGAGGATCATCTCGTCGGCGGCGACCTCACGGACGTTGATCGTGCGTGTCGCAGGGTTCGGCTTGAACTCCCTCGCGACGACGACGTCATAGGGGAGATGCACGGTGCAGCCCGCGCGGTCGGCGGCGTCGAGAATATGCTCGGCCGTCGCGGTGAGGTCATGCTCGGCGAGCGACTTGCCGACATCGACGCCGCGCGCGGCGAGAAAGGTGTTGGCCATGCCGCCGCCGATGATGAGGTGATCAACCTTGGTCACGAGATGCTCGAGCACGTCGAGCTTGGTCGAGACTTTCGCGCCGCCCACCACCGCCGCGACGGGATGCTCGGGCGCGCCGAGCGCCTTTTCGAGCGCGTCGAGCTCGGCCTCCATCGCGCGGCCGGCATAGGCGGGGAGCAGATGCGCGATCCCCTCGGTTGAGGCGTGCGCGCGGTGTGCGGCAGAAAAGGCGTCGCTGACATAGATGTCGCCGAGCGCGGCGATCGCGCGCGCCAGCTCGGGATCGTTCTTCTCCTCGCCCGCATGGAAGCGCGTGTTCTCGAGGATCGCGACGTCGCCCGGCTTCATCGTCGCGATCATCGTCGCCGCGTCCGCGCCGACGCAGTCGGGAACGAACAACACTTCGCGGCCGAGCAGGTCGGCGAGCGGCGTGGTCATCGGCGCGAGCGACATTTCGGGATCGGGATTGCCCTTGGGCCGCCCAAAATGCGCGAGCAGCAGCACGATCGCGCCCTTGTCCGACAGCGCCTGGACCGTCGGCAGCGCCGCGCGCAGCCGCGTGTCGTCGGTAACGCGCGCCGCCTCCATCGGCACGTTGAGATCGACGCGGACGAGGGCGCGCTGGCCCCCGATATCGCCGAGATCATCTAGTGTCTGGAAGCGCCGAACGCTCATGTTTCGAGCCTAAGGTTCGTAAGGTTAGCCGTGGGGAAAAAACCCGTCGATCAAACCGACAATATTGATCGACGGAGGCGATTAGCTGTCAAGCCGGCGATGCGGAACATAGCAGAAACGGAACGTGTAGGAAAGACGCTTTCGACGCCTTTGCGTCCGCTCGGTCAGAGCAGCCCCGCGATGACGCCCGCCGTGTCGACCATGCGGTTCGAAAAGCCCCATTCATTGTCGTACCAGGAGACCACGCGGACGAGCTTGGCTTCGAGCACCGCGGTCTCGAGGCTGTCGACGCTCGACGAATGCGGATCGTGGTTGAAGTCGATCGAGACCAGCGGCTCCTCGATATATTGGAGGATCCCCGCGAGCGGCCCGCTCTCCGAAGCCGCCTTGAGCGCGCCGTTGACCTCGTCGCGGCTGGTGTCGCGCGACGGCGTGAAGGTGAGATCGACGAGGCTGACATTGGGCGTGGGGACGCGGATCGCCGATCCGTCGAGCTTGCCCTTGAGCTCGGGAAGCACCTCGCCGACCGCGCGCGCCGCGCCCGTGGTGGTCGGGATCATCGACATCCCCGCGGCGCGCGCGCGGCGCATGTCGCTGTGGATCTGGTCGAGGATTTTCTGGTCGTTGGTGTAGGCGTGGATCGTCGTCATCAGCCCGCGCTCGATACCGATCGCGTCGTTGAGCACCTTCGCGACGGGCGCGAGGCAGTTGGTCGTGCAGCTCGCGTTGGAGACCACAGTGTCGCCGGCGGTCAGCTTCTCATGGTTGACGCCATAGACCACGGTCTTGTCGACGCCCTTGGCGGGGGCCGAGATCAGCACGCGCTTCGCGCCCGCCTCGAGGTGCTTGGAGGCCGACTCCCTGTCGGCGAAGAAGCCCGTGCATTCGAGCGCAATGTCGACGCCGTTGTCGCGATGCGGGAGCTTGCCCGGATCACGCTCGGCGGTGACCGCGATGCGTTTGCCGTCGATGATGAGATCATTGCCGTCGGCCTCGACCTTGCCGGCATAGGGGCCGTGGACGCTGTCGCGCTTGAACAAGAGCGCGTTCGATTTGGCGTCAGCGAGGTCGTTGATCGCTACAAGCTCGAGCCCGCTGTCGCCGCGCTCGATCAGCGCGCGCGCGACGAGCCGCCCGATGCGCCCGAAACCGTTGATCGCGACCTTGACCGTCATAGATGTTCCTCCTGATTCCCGTTTTCGTTTACGCGGCTAGCCGTGCGCGAGCGCCTCTTCCTGCTCGCATTGCAGCGCCTTCATCACGCGCGGCGCGATCGCCTCGGCGGTGAGCCCGAAATGCTCGAACAGATCCTCGCCGGGCGCCGACGCGCCGAAGCGGTCGATACCGAAGCGCAGGCCCTCGCGCCCCGTGTAGCGCTCCCAACCCAGCGTGGTTCCGGCCTCGATCGAGACGCGCAGGATTTCGGACGGATCGGCATCGGGAAGGATGTCGGCGCGATAGCCTTCCGGCTGCGCCTCGAACCGCTCCCAGCAAACCATCGACACGATATCCGCGCCGATCCCCTCGATTTCGAGCTCGTCGGCGACGCGGAGCGCGACATGAACCTCCGAGCCGCTCGCGAGCAGGATGGCGCGGCGGTCGTTTTGCGCGGCGCGGAGGCGATAGGCGCCGCGTGCGCAGCGGTTCGCATCGACGTCGTCGCGAACGGGCGGGAGGTTCTGTCGCGTCAGCGCGAGTAGCGATGGTCCCTCCTTGCGCTTCAATGCGAGCGCCCAGCATTCGGCGGTCTCGATCGCGTCGGCGGGGCGGTAGACGTGGAGGTTGGGGATCATCCGCAACGCCATCAGATGCTCGATTGGCTGGTGCGTCGGCCCGTCCTCGCCGAGCCCGATCGAATCGTGCGTCATCACATAGATCACGCGCGCCTGCTGGAGCGCCGACAGGCGGATCGCGGGGCGGGCGTAATCGGAGAAGACGAGGAAGGTGCCGCCATAGGGAATGACGCCGCCGTGGAGCGCCATGCCGTTCATCGCCGCGGCCATGCCGAACTCGCGGATTCCGTAATAGATGTAGCGGCCCGAATAATCGTCGCGGGTGAGCGGTTTGGTGGCGGGCGTCCTCGTGTTGTTCGAGCCGGTGAGATCGGCCGAGCCGCCGATCGTGTCGGGGAGCGCCGCGTTGATCGCGGTCAGCGCCATCTCCGAAGCCTTGCGCGTCGCGACCTTGGGCGGATCGGCGGCAAGGCTCGCGAGATAATCGCGCATCGCCCCGCCGCCCTCGGGCAGATCGCCCGCCATGCGGCGCGTAAACTCGGCCCGCTCGGCATGGCCAGCGAGCCGCTTCTCCCATTCGGCGCGATGGCTTGCGCCCGAAGCTCCCGCTTCGCGCCATGCCCCGAGAATCGCTTCGGGAACGACAAAAGGTTCGGCCTCCCACCCCAGCGTTTTTCGCGCGGCGGCGACCTCGTCGGGGCCGAGCGGCGAGCCGTGAGTCGCGGCGGTGCCCATCTTGTTGGGCGCGCCATAGCCGATCGTGGTGCGGCATGCGACGAGCGACGGGCGAGGATCGGCGAGCGCTTCAGAGAGCGCGCGGCGGATGTCGACGGGATCGTGGCCGTCGCACGAAGCCGTGTGCCATTGCGCGGCGGCGAAGCGCGCAGGAATGTCCTCGCTGGTCGAAAGGCCGGTCGAACCGTCGATGGTGATGCGGTTGTCGTCCCACAGCACGATCAGCCGGCCGAGCCCGAGATGCCCCGCGAGCCCGATCGCCTCGTGGCTGATCCCCTCCATCAGGCAGCCGTCGCCCGCGACCACCCAGGTGCGATGGTCGACGAGATCATCGCCGAACACCGCGTTCAAATGCCGCTCGGAGATCGCCATCCCGACGGCCATCGCGAGCCCCTGGCCGAGCGGGCCCGTGGTGCATTCGACTCCCTCGAGCAGGAAGTTCTCGGGGTGCCCCGCGCAGGGGCTGCCGAGTTGGCGGAAGCCCCTGATGTCCTCGATCGTCGGGCGCGCGTAGCCGGTCAGATAGAGCAGCGAATAGAGCAGCATCGAGCCGTGGCCCGCCGAGAGCATGAAGCGGTCGCGGTCGGGCCAGTCGGGGACGGTCGCGTCAAACTTCAGATATTCCGTGAACAGCACCGTCGCGACGTCGGCCATCCCCATCGGCATGCCTGGGTGGCCCGAATTCGCTGCCTCGACCGCGTCCATCGACAGCGCGCGGATCGCGTTGGCGAGCTCGTTGTGCGAGACGGTCATGAGGCTCCCTTGTCGGGTCGGGTGCTGATGCGGCGAGCCGGACGAGTCGCGCGCGCATCCTTTGGTCCGGCCCTCGCGGCGCGTCAACCGGCGCGGCCGCCCGCCCCCTTGCCGGACATGGCTTTCCTGCTAATTGCGACGCCATGTCAAATCAGCGCGTGAAGACCGCGATCGCAAAGATCGATTCGTCGCTGACGATCATCGAAGGCTACGCCTCGGGCGGTCGCCGCCTCGAGGGGCGGTTGCGCCGCGATCAGTCTCTCGAACAGCGGCTCGAGCGCGAAGCCGAGCGCTATGCGGTGCTGCGCAAGCGCTTCGAGGACGCGATGGCCAAGCGCACCGGGGCCATGGATCGGCTTCGCGCGAACACGCGCGCGCAGCTTGACGCCAAGGACAAGGTGATCGCCGAATTGCGCCAGTCGCTCGCCGAGCGGGGTGCCGATAGCGACGACGCGCTGCGGCGCGAGCACGAGTCGCTCAAGCATCGCTATGCCGCGTTGCGCGAGCGCGCGACGGGCGCGGTCGTCCAGCTCGACGGTCTGATCGGCGCGGCGCGCGGGGAGGCGCTCTGATGGGCGATGTCTCGCTCTCGATCGGCGGCCAGCATTATTCGGTGTCGTGCCGCGACGGCGAGGAGGATCACCTCCGCGAGATCGCCCAGCTCGTCAACGCCAAGACGCGCGAGGCGCGCATGGCGGTGGGCGACGGGCTCGGCGAGGTCCGCCAGCTTCTGTTCGCCGCGCTGCTGCTCGCCGACGAAGCCAATGAGCTGCGCAAGGGCGCGGTCGACGGCGCCAACGCCGACAAGCTCGACGATCTCGCCGCCCGGATCGAGCGGATCGCGGGCAGCCTTGCCCAGCCGGCGAACGCGCCCTAGATAGATGCGTGGCGGGTGCTGCCCGGCAGGAGCCTTTGCGATTATCCCTGAGGCGATGAAACATCCATGGGAGCCGTCCCTGTCCGGGCCCAGGCCCGACGCATATGGCGCCCACCTGACGTCCGTGGCGTCAGAGGATACTCCGGCCAACCTCCATGGCGGCCCCGCCACCCCTCAAGGAAACGCCGGGATCTCTCCCGAAGACAAGGTTGCGCTGCGGCGCGGGCTGCGCGCCGCGCGGCGCGATTTCGTCGCCACGCTCGACGAGGATGCGCGCGCGCGCGCGTTCGACCCAGCGGGCGGCGCGATCGGGGCGCTGATCGGGCGGGCGCGGACCGTCGCGGTCTATGTCGCT
>JACMKH010000267.1 GCA_014380205.1 Sphingomonadaceae bacterium | reverse complement strand
CGCCGCGCTGCCGCTCGCGGGCGCGCTCGTCGCGACGCTGGTCGCGCGGGTCACCGTAATCGGCGCGCTGAGGCGGATGCTGTGATCAGGCGCGTGGCCTCGGCGATCGTGCTGCTCTGGGCTCTCGGCTTCGCGGCGTTCGCGATCTGGCTGCCCGGCCCCGCGCCGTTGACCGCGACCGACGGAATCATCGTGATGACGGGCGGCGAGCACCGCATCGAGCGCGGGCTCGCGCTGCTCGGCGAGCGCAAGGCCCGGCGGCTGCTCGTCTCGGGAGTCAACCGCACGGTGCGCCCGCGCGAGCTCGCCGTCGAGCATGATGCGCCGCCGCGACTGTTCGCCTGCTGCGTCGATCTCGGCCGCGAGGCGGTCGACACGCGCACCAATGGCGAGGAATCGGCCGAATGGGTGCGCCGCAACGGCTTCGAATCGGTCCGCCTCGTCACCACCGACTGGCACATGCCGCGCGCGCGCTTCGAGCTCGGCATCCACCTCGACGAGGGCGTGACGATCCTGTCCGACGCGGTGGCGAGCGAGCCCGATTTCATGCAGCTGTTCGCCGAGTACAACAAATATCTCCTCCGCCGCGCCGCCTATCTGATCGGTATCTGAGCGCGTGGCGCTGCTCCGCTCGCTCGCCTTCTACCTCGTCTTCTACGGCGGCACCGTTTTCTTCGTCGCAGCCGCGCTGATCGGCGCGGCGGTGGGCGAGCGGCCGATGCAGCGCGTGATCCGCGCCTGGTCGCGATTTCACGGCTGGTGCGTGCGCCGGCTGCTCGGCATCGAGCTGCGGATCGAGGGCGAGATGCCCGAAGGGCCGCTGCTGTTCGCGGCGAAGCACGAGGCGATGTACGAGACGCTCGAGCTGATCAGCCTGCTCGACGCGCCCGCGATCGTGCTCAAGCAGGAGCTCACGCGGATCCCCGCCTGGGGCTGGCTCGCGCGCCAATACGGCGGAATCGCGGTCGATCGCGCGGGCGGCGCGAGCGCGATGCGCGAGATGCTCCGCGCCGCGCGCGCCGCGCTTTCACAAGGCCGCGCGATCGTGATCTTTCCCGAAGGAACGCGCGTGCCGCCGGGGACCAGCCCGCCGCTTCGCGCGGGTTTCGCCGGGCTGTATCGCATGCTCAATGTCCCCGTGGTCGCGATCGCGCTTGACAGCGGCCGCCTGTGGCCGCGCGACGGTTGGATCAAGCGCGCGGGCGTGATCACGATGCGCTTCTCCGCACCGATTCCGTCCAAGCTGGCGCGCGACGAGATCGAGGCGCGCATCCACAAGGAAATCAACGCGCTAGGCGCGCTCCCCGACCATCTCGCGTAGCGCCGCCGCGACCGCACGGACCTGATCCTCGGTTCCGATCGTGATCCGGAGCGCATGGCCGAGCCCTTGCCCCGGCAGCCAGCGCACGAGCAGCCCCCGCTCGGCGAGCCCGTCATGAGCGGCCTCGGCGCTGAGCGCGCCTTCGAACAGTACCATGAGGAAGTTCGCCTCGGAAGGCAGCGCGCGCAGCCCGGCGTTGCCCAGCGCCGCGATCTCGTCGGCGAGCCAGGCGCGCCAGCGCGCATTGTGCGCGCGGCTCGTCTCAACGAAGCCTTGGTCGCCCAGCGCCGCGATCGCCGCGGCCTGCCCCGCCTGGGTGACGTTGAACGGCGCGCGCACCTTGCCCAGCGCCTCGATCACTGAAGCGGGGCCGTAACCCCATCCGATCCGTTCGCTCGCGAGCCCGTAAATCTTGGAAAAGGTTCTTGTTATCAATATATTGAGCGCGCTCTTCGCGAGTTCGAACGCGCCGTCGTCCTCGCCCGGCGCGAGATATTCGGCATAGGCTTGGTCGACCACGAGCAGGCACTCCGGCGGCATGGCGTCATGCAGCCGCGCGATCGCGTCGCGGCGCAGATATTCGCCCGTGGGATTATTGGGATTGGCGAGGAACACGACGCGCGTCCGTTCGCTGAGCGCGCCGATCATCGCGTCGATGTCGGCCGCATGGTCGCGATCGGGCGCCTCCACGGGGGTCGCGCCGACCCTTCGCGCGGCGAGCGGATAGACGAGAAAGCTGAAGCGCGCATGGAGCACCTCGTCGCCGACCCCCGCGAAGGCGGCGGGCGCGAGATGGAGCAGCTCGTCCGAGCCCGTCCCGCAGATCACGCGCTCGGGATCGAGCCGGTGCTGCGCCGCGATCGCCGCGCGCAATCCGCTCGCGCTCGGATCGGGGTAGCGGTGGAGCGTCCCGGCCGCCTCGGCAAGCGCCGCGCGCGCGGCCGGGCTCGTGCCCAGCGGGTTTTCGTTCGAGGAAAGCTTGGCGGCGGGCCTGCCATCGATCCCGTCTGCGCGGCCGGGCTTGTAGGGCGTCATCGCCGCGACCCAGGGCTTGGGGAGAGGTCCGCTCATCAGCGCGGCCCTAGCGGCCCCGCGCGATCGTTGACAAGCCGCAGGCCCCGGCCATAGCGCCGCGCGATGACCGACGACCCGCGCTTCGGG